>CALPJR020000171.1 GCA_943323935.2 Bifidobacterium breve | reverse complement strand
ATAGATTTGATCTTGACGCATGCCTTTTGATGCAGCTTTTTGAATACGGTTATTTTGACTCCAAAAATAAATTTGTTCCTTTTGTAATTTGCCTAAAATTTTTGTCATTGAACTACTCCAATAAAACTCATATGTATTTGGAATGAGTAATGTGAATAGTTGGGTGGTGTCTGTATCAAAAGCCTTTAAAGAATCGTTGCTACTTAAAAAGGTCATCACTGTAGTACTGTCTTTGTCAAAGGCTGTTGCAATCAGTTTTGCAAATTCTCCTTTTGTTCGTACTTTATTCAACACCAGTTTTACAGTCGCTTGTCGATTGTTTCTTAACATTCTGATGATATCAATTAAATTGGTTTTTCTTTTTACAAGGAATTTACCTGGCTTGATCTTGTCTTCTACCTTAAATATTTTAGCAAGCAGTAAAAAACTAGTTTTTTCGAAGATGATTTTTTTAGCCACCAAACTATCTGCAAATTGACTCAATCCTTCATTATTGTAATGAACATAGACTTGCTCTTCTTTAAAATTGGTGCTCTTAATAAGCACAATAAAGAATAGGTAAAATACAATAACACTAATTAAAATTGAAACTAGGTTTTTCATATCAACTAAAATACAATAAAAATCCCCACCATTGGGATGGTGGGGAAAAATTCTATGTTAACAGAATGTAATCACATTCTTGTTGAATTACTTTTTGTTTGAATCCACAACAGCTGGCGGCGGCGGAGGAGGAGCCATTTGCGTTGCTGGAGCAGTAGTTGAGGTATTCACCTTATCTATTACACTGTTTCCATTGCTAGTGTTTCCACTTAAAAATAGGGTAGAAGTGATCGCTAAAACTGCAATAACAGATGCGAAAATCCAAGTACCTTTTTCAAGTACGTCTGTAGTTTGCTTTACACCCATGAAATTATTACTCAAACCACCAACATTCGCGTTTAATCCACCACCTTTTGGGTTTTGGATCAATACCATGAATCCTAAAGCAAGACAGGCTACTACGATTAATATTAAAAAGAAAGTTATCATTTGTTATTTTTTAAATGTTCAATACGGGATGCAAAATAAACGGATTTTTCAGGAAAAATAAAACTTAATTTTTCATAGGTGGCAATGGCTTTCCTCCAATTCCCTTGTTTTTCCCATATTTCAGCCATGGATTCGGTTAAAATATCGGCTGGAACATTGGCTTTTTCGGCAATTTGAGCAATGATTTGCTCCTGATCTGGGGCTAATGCAGCAATTTGGTCGCCCTGGTCTGCACCATCCTTGTTTTTAATCACTTTAAGCCAGGCAGTGAAACTTCTGAGCTGCTGGGTAAATTTATCTTGTGGGAGCTTAGATAGGTCTAATTCAATGCCTTGTGCGGCAAAATAGTCTTTCTGAAGGCTTACTGCAGTTTCTTTCTCATAATCCAAGGCAGCAGAGGCATCCACTTCTTCATTGAATTGAGCTACTTGTTGGTCGAGTAAGCTATTTAATTTGGCATCTGCAGGGGTATGTTCATTGGTTTGACCAACTTGATGCATCAAACAATGTAAATGAAGACTAGATGGAAAATAGGCAGTTGCTTTGGATAACTGCGCATCTAATAGCGGTGAGGCAATCATCTGGTACTTCTTTGCCAATAGAAATTGTAAACTTGGAGCATAGGGGTGATCCAATGCATATTTTTCAAGGGTATCCGTTTCAATGGCTTCTAATGAAGCATGTCCAGTCCATTGTTTCACTATATCGTTGATCATTACTGCACTCATGCTTACCAGTTTGAAAAAATTTGATTAAAAATATCATCCGTAATGCTTCGAATTATTTCATCCATTAATTGACTCTCAGCTTGATTCAAAGTAAGATTGGCCGAAAAGTCAAAATTACGAGATACATCAAATTCAAGTTCTTTATTTTCCAATGTCTTTTTTAAAACCACATGCACAGTCACAGTCAATCTATTACTTGCAGCAGCTTGTCCACTTACACCAACTGTTTGTGAAGGGTCGTAATTGGTGATGGTCGCAAAAATTTGATAATGTGCATCGTCGCTGTTGGTTCTGGTTAATTTAGTTTGGCCAATAATTTTTTGTAAAATTTTATCTGTCAGCATGGGCGCTAACTGAGGATTGACATACTTTGCCCTATTGTCAATAAACCCAATCTTAACGGTCTTCACATTGTCAGGAATCATCGCATCCTTAAAACTATAGATACCACAAGAAGTAAATAGGAAGCAAAGGCTGATGCAGCTTAATATATAAAATTTATTCTTCAATATCGTATTCTTTAATTTTTCTGTACAATGTTCTTTCACTTATGCCAAGGTCGGTAGATGCATCTTTACGACGCCCTCTATGTTTTTTAAGTGCCTTTAAAATTAGTTCTTTTTCTTTATCCATGATGTTTAAAGACTCTTCTATTTCATAATGGTTCTGCAAGTCATTGTCGATAATCACTGGTTGATGATGTGGTAATTGCATTGCATTACTAGGGATGCTCACATTGGAGATTGGACTATTCGATGGGCCAATATCTTCCTTTAATTCATTGATGATGGCTTCTTTTGTAAAGTGTGCCGCTTGTCCAGATAAACTTGGATTTTGTAAAATCTCCAGAAACATTTTCTTTAACTCATTGACATCTTTTTTCATGTCAAAAAAGAGTTTGTATAAAATTTCACGTTCATTGGCGAATTCACCTACAGGCGTGCCTGTGACCATGGGCATTTTATTTGCGGTATGTTTTGGTAAAAATGAATTCAATTGCGCTGCATCTATATGGTCGTTTTTACTCAATACAGAAATTTGCTCCGCAATATTTTTTAATTCACGCACATTACCAGGCCAGCCATAAGCAGTTAAAAGACCTCTAGCTTCTTCGTCTAAATAAATCGGTTTGGTTTTATATTTTTCAGCAAAATCCACAACGAATTTTCTAAATAATAAAGGAATATCTTCTTTGCGGTCTCTTAATGAAGGAACACGAATAGGTACGGTGTTCAATCTATAATATAAATCTTCTCTAAATCTTCCTTTTTCTGTGAACTCAATCAGTTCTCTATTGGTTGCAGCAATCACACGCACATCTGTTTTTTGCACTTTTGAAGAACCTACACGAATGAATTCACCTGTCTCTAAAACACGCAATAATCTTGCCTGCGTACCCAAGGGCATTTCACCAATTTCATCCAAGAAAATGGTACCACCACTCACTGTTTCAAAATAACCTTTACGGCTATCTACAGCACCTGTGAATGAACCTTTCTCGTGTCCAAATAATTCCGAATCAATCGTGCCTTCTGGAATTGCACCACAGTTAACGGCAATAAATGGATTATGTTTTCGGGAGGATAAACTATGAATGATTTGAGAAAAAACTTCTTTACCAACACCACTTTCACCCACAATTAACACCGTTAAATCGGTGGCAGCCACTTGCACGGCTGTGTTGAGTGCATGGTTTAATGCAGGGGCATTACCAATGATGTTAAATCTGTTTTTTATACTTTGAAGATCCATAATTGACCTTATTAATTCGTTAAAATAATACTATCCAACTTGTTGTCCAAGTAGGGTTGT
>CALPJR020000170.1 GCA_943323935.2 Bifidobacterium breve | reverse complement strand
GATAAATTATCAATAGAGATCACATTGAATCCATTTTCAACTAAATCCACAATGGTATGCGCGCCAATAAATCCACAACCACCGGTAACGAGTATAGTTTGCATTAAAAATTTTTAGAATACAAAGAAACGAAATTATTAGGGAAAAAGCACTAGATGCTATTGAGGCAATGTAAATCCAATGGTGGTACCCACGTTCAATTGGCTTCTAACATGGATATTTTCACCATGCGCTTCTATAATATGCTTGCAAATGGCTAAGCCTAGCCCCGTACCTCCAATTTCTCTGCTTCTTGCATCGTCTGTTCTGTAAAAGCGTTCAAACAATCTTGGGATATGGGCTTCATCTATACCTATACCATTGTCGGTAATTTCAATCAAGATTTTTTTATCTTCTAGATGGTACACGCTTGCGGTAATCTCTCCATCTATTTTACCATATTTAATTGCATTCGAAAAGACATTCACTAAGACTTGATAAATTTTATTTTTATCTGCAAAAACATCAATAGGTAGTTCACTCCCTTTTTTGAATTGAAATTGTATATTTTTTTTCAGTAATTTGACATTTAAGTTTTGAACCACTTCTGTAATCAAATCTTGCATGATAAAATGCTGTTTCAAAATAGAATCCTTGTTGATCTCTAAGTTAGTAATCACGTCCACGTCATTCAAAAGGCCTACTAGGCGTTGAACATTAGATTCCGCTTGGCCAATAAATTTTTTACTAAGTATGGGGTCTTCTACCGCGCCATCTGATAATAATTCTAAATAACCTTGAATTGCGAAAATGGGTGTTTTGATTTCATGAGACAAATTTTGTAGAAATTCTTTTCTAAACTGTTCATTGGATTGCAGCTGTTGAATCTCATCCGCTTTTTGTGCAGCCCATTTTTCAACATCTTCTCTTACCTCATCAATGCCTTTTTGGGGTAAAATATATTTTTGATAAGCTTCTTCTCTTTTACTGGCTTTAGTATAAGAAATCAACTTATAAATAAGTTTTATTTTTTTGTAAATAAATAATTCTAGTATTTGATTTACCAAAAAGTAAATCACAACAAAACAAGCAATAAAATAAACTAATAGTAATTTCCAATTTGCAATCAACACAAATACACTCAATGCAATCAAGCTTGACAAGATCAATGCCGTAAGTAATGCCAATTGCTTTGGCGAAAGGTTTTTGTCTTTAAACATGTTGTAATGGAGCTATCAAAGCCTGGAACAAAGGTATTTAGTTTTGACTAATAGTCAAATTTATATCCAACCCCCTTGACAGTTGTGATACATTCGATACCTAATTTTACCCTTATCTTTCTGATATGTACGTCAATGGTTCTATCCCCAACAATCACGTCGTTACCCCAAACCTGAGATAAGATCTCGTTTCTTAAAAATACTCGACCTGGTTGTGCTGCTAATAAATAAAGTAATTCAAATTCTTTTTTAGCCAAAATATGCACCACACCATTCAAAACAGTTTTGTATTGTTCTGAATCTATGGTAAGGTCTTTAATTTGTAAGGTTTTAGTTTCTGTAGTAGCAGGCTGTATCCTTCTAAACAAGGCACTAATTCTGCTCATTATTACTTTTGGACTAATAGGTTTATTGATAAAATCATCCCCTCCTAATTCTAAACCTTTGATATGGGAAGCTTCATCATTCAATGCGGTTAACAATACAATCAAAGTTTTGTCGAACTCTTTGTTAGATCTTAAATATTCACAAACTTCAAATCCATTGCGCTTAGGCATCATGACATCTAAAATGATGCAATCTGGTTTAAAAAGTTTTGCTTTTTCGATGGCTTCACTTCCGTCTTTAGCAGATTCAACTTCATAACCTGCTTTGTTCAAGTGGAAGCTTATAATTTCGATGATATCTGGCTCATCGTCTGCAATGAGTATTTTGATCGGACTGTTTTCCATAATTGATGCAGTAAAAATACCCTTTAATAAGCATAAGAGATTGATCGAGCTATATTAATTAATTGTTAACTAGCGTTTAACTGAACAGTTTTGGTAAGTGCTTTAGTTTTTCAATAAATGTAAAATATAGGGATTTGCTTTTTGCTCTCTACCCCAAGTGGTGGCTGGTCCATGGCCGGAATAGATGGTCATTGTAGCTGGTAATGGGAAGATCTGGGTTTGGATACTTTTAATTAAATCTAATGGATTGCTTCCTGGCAGATCAGTTCTTCCTACGCCATCTTTAAAAATCAAATCTCCTCCAATCAAAAAATCTTGTGCCTCATGGTAAAAACAAACACTGCCTGGTGAATGTCCAGGTGTCTCAAGTACCTTGAACACATCTTTTCCAAAATGGATCAATTCGTCTTGTTGTATATATTGGACCTTCCCTTTGTATGCTTCTGTCGGAACACCCCATCTTGCACCACCTTCTGGTAATCGGTCAATCACTGCCTGTTCTTTCTGATGAAATAAGGCAGTCAATCCATAAGTTTCACTCACAAAATTATTACCAAATACATGGTCTAAATGACAATGTGTGTTCAATAGTAAGGTAGGCGTCAAATTATTTTCACTAATGAAGTTAGCTAGTTGTGCTTGCTCATGTTTTAAATAGCAACCAGGATCAACAATAATTGCTTCTCTTTCACTATTATAAATGACAAAAGTATTTTCCTGAAATGCATTGAAACAAAAACTTTGAATAGTCAACATGAATAATAATTTAATGCTTGATTGCTTGTAAGATATTTTTTACAATGCCAGGACCTTCATAAATAAATCCAGTCCATACCTGCACTAAACTTGCGCCTGCATCCATTTTTGCTTTTGCGTCTTCTGGTTTGAAAATACCACCACTTGCAATAATAGGTAGTCTGTCACCAATGCCATTGTATAGATATTCCAAAACTTGATTTGATTTGGTAAGCAGTGGTTGTCCACTTAATCCACCTGCACCAATAGCTTTAGCACGTGCTTTATTTGATTCAGTTAATAAACAACGATCTAGTGTGGTATTGCTTGATACCAATCCGTCTATTTTTACTTCCGAAGTCAATGCGATGATATCATCTAATGCACTTATTTCTAGATCGGGTGCAATTTTTAAAAGAATCGGTTTATTATTTTGGTTGATCAGTTGTAGTTCAGAAAATATTTTCCTCAAAGCTTCTTTTTCTTGTAGTTCACGGAGGCCCGGTGTATTCGGAGAACTTACATTCACCACAAAATAATCTACCACTTCCTCTAGGCCAATAAAGTTGGTGCAGTAATCCTTCCAAGCATCTTGGTTTTCGGTGACTTTATTTTTTCCAATATTGCCACCAATAATTAAATTGGATTGGCTGTTTGATTTTCTTTCTTTTAATCTTTTTGCAATGGCTTCTACGCCGTCATTGTTAAATCCCATCCGATTGATCAATGCTTTTTGATCTGGGATTCTAAATAATCTTGGTTGAGGATTACCAGCTTGTGGTTTAGGGGTCACCGTGCCAATTTCTACAAATCCAAAACCTAACATTTCTAAACCATCCAAGTGTGCTGCGTTTTTATCAAATCCTGCACCAAGGCCCACTGGATTGGGAAAATGCAAACCAAAAACGG
>CALPJR020000169.1 GCA_943323935.2 Bifidobacterium breve | reverse complement strand
GGAGATGGCTTGCAATTAGCAACAACATTTGCCAATCAATTTAGTCCTAAGCCAGTTGTTTCATTGTTTAAAACTTATGGTACGGCGCAGGTGAAATTAACAGATATAGAAATTGAATTTGTAGGCGCCAGAAGAGAATCTTATGTAAGAGAAAGTAGAAATCCAACAGTCGAGCCAGGTACATTGATCGATGACCAGAACAGGAGAGACTTCACCATCAATGCGATGGCAATAGATTTAAGTGCATCTAACTTTGGTGCACTCTTAGACCCATTCAATGGAATGGAAGATTTAGCACTAAAAATTATTCGTACACCATTGTCGCCAGAACAAACATTTGATGACGACCCCTTAAGGATGATGCGTGCAATCCGGTTTGCAACACAATTGGATTTTGTGATTGAGGAAAAAACATTCAAAGCCATCCAGCAAATGGCAGATCGTATTAAGATTGTTTCTCAGGAAAGGATTACAGATGAGTTGCAAAAAATAATGAAAACGAAGCAACCATCTAAGGGTTGGTATTTATTAAAAGATGCAGGTTTGTTGGCGCAAATATTTCCAGTCTTATTAAAATTAGAAGGCGCTGAAACCCTTGATGGTATTGGACATAAAGATAATTTCTCACATACATTACAAGTGCTAGATAATCTTGCTGCCAATACCGAAGATATTTGGCTAAGATGGGCTGCTTTATTGCATGATATTGCAAAACCAAATACAAAAAGATTTGAACCTGGATTTGGTTGGACTTTTCATGGACATGAAGTAGTTGGCGCAAGGATGGTGCCTAAATTATTTACACAATTAAAATTGCCTTTGAACGAGCATATGAAGTTGGTGCAGAAATTAGTGGCTTTGCATTTGCGTCCAATTTCTTTGACAAAGGAAAATGTAACAGATAGTGCTATAAGAAGGTTATTATTTGATGCGGGCGAAGACATTGAATCTTTGATGTTATTGTGTGCCGCAGATATTACAAGTAAGAATCAAAATAAGGTTAAAAGATATTTGCAAGGTTTTGAAATGGTCAAAGCGAGGATCGTGGAAGTGGAGGAAAAAGACCAGATGCGCAATTGGCAGCCTCCTATTACTGGAGAGATGATTATGCAAATTTTTAATATAACGCCCTCTAAGCAAGTAGGTATTATAAAGGATGCCATTAGAGAAGCCATTTTAGACGGGATTATCCCCAATGAGTATGATGCAGCCTATCAATTCATGATAGCGGAAGCAGCTAAAATTGGATTGCATCCTGCCCCATAAAAAAGCTTAAAATCAAGCTAATAAATGCTAATTTAGCGTTTCAAAATCACCAAAATGGCCATTTTAAAATTTAGAATTTCTTGGGAGGAAGACGATGCGATTTATAGAGATGTAATGGTGAAACATACACAACATTTTACGGACTTGCATCATATTATTTTAAAAGCTTTTGAGTTTGATGAAAAACATGATGCGACTTTTTTTAGAAGCAACGAAAAATGGCAAAGAGGAAGAGAAATTAGTAAAGCAGTGTACGAAAAAAATTATGTCGTTCCTCCATTGATGATGGATGAAGTATTAATAGGTTCTGAAATTTTGAATACCAACCAACAATTTGTTTATCTCTATGATTTTGCAAAGTCTTGGACATTCTTAATACAGTTGATACAAGTGATTAAGAATGCGGACGCGGATATGGAATTGAATTATCCAATGGTCTCAAGAATTGAAGGTGTTGGTCCAATGCAGTATGGCACCAAAGGTTTATTGGGTCCTAATTTCACGGATATCGAAGAGAAGTATGATTTAACTGAAGCCCAGGATGGATTTGGGGAAGAAGGAGAAGAAGCGGATGCATCTGATTTAGAAGGAGATGACGGACTTTCAGGCGATGATGAAGAAGAAGACGCGCATGCGTCTGATGAGGAGGACGAATCTGATGATGAAGCAGGAGATGAGGCAGGTGGTATGTTTGATGATAGCTCCGAAGCCTACTAATTTATAATACATTTATTTTGACGCCCACAGTACATATCGTTGTTGGTCCTACCGCAGTGGGTAAAACAAAGTATGCAATTGAATTAGCGCAACAATTAAATACAGAAATTATTTCTGCAGATGCCAGACAGTGTTATCAAGAATTAAATATTGGTGTGGCTCGTCCAAGCATCGAAGAACTAGCTCAAGTAAAACATCATTTTATTGCAAGTCATTCTATTCAGGATACGGTGAATGCAGGAATATTTGAAGCATATGCATTGGCTAAAGCAAGCGAGCTACTTGAAAAATTTGGATCTGTAGTCTTGGTTGGCGGAACGGGTTTATACATTAAAGCATTTGTAGAAGGGATGGATCAAATACCAGCAATTGATCCAGCTTTACGCAATCAAATTCAACAAGAGGTATCAACTAAAGGCATTGATTGGCTTCAAGATCAGGTGAAACAATTGGACCCTGACTATTGGGCCATTGCAGACCTTGGGGAACAACAAAATACACAAAGACTATCCAGGGCTTTAGAAGTGATGACTGGGACAGGACAGTCCATCCTTAGTTTTCAACAACAGACCAAAAAGGCGCGTCCATTTAAGGTACAAAAAATCGGACTTGAGATGCCAAGGGAGCAATTGTATGACAGAATCAATCAAAGGGTTCTTCAAATGGTCGAAATGGGACTAGAGGAAGAAGTAGAGACTTTGCGTCCTCAATTTCATTTAAACGCATTACAAACTGTTGGTTATCAGGAATGGTTGCCCTACTTGGAGGGTAATCAATCAAAAGAGGCGGTGATAGAAGCCATTCAGCAAAATACAAGACATTACGCAAAAAGGCAGATGACTTGGTTTAAAAAAGACCCTGAAATCAACTGGAATCAAGCCTCAAAGTAGCTTCAAGGCACTCTAAATTTTACTCCTATTTAATTTCGGGTTATATTAACATTAATAGGTACAATTCTTAAATTAGTTTAATTAATATTTATAGTAATTAGGCTTATTTTTATCCTAATATATACATTCCAAAATCAATTTTTTATGCAAAAAAAATCTGTCCTATTTTTTATTTGTATGCTGACTTTATTCATCAATCAGGTGATAGGTCAAACCATACAATTTGAGAAATACACTTTGCCGAATGGCTTAAAAGTAATTTTACATGAAGATCATTCAGCACCTGTTGTGGCTGTAACGACCTTGTACCATGTAGGTTCTAAAAACGAAGACACTGCAAGAACAGGCTTCGCGCATTTCTTTGAACATTTATTATTTGAAGGATCAGAGAATATCAAAAGAGGTGAGTTTGATAAGTATATCACCAATGCGGGTGGTGCATTGAATGCAAATACTTCTCAGGATCGTACTTTTTATTATGAGTTACTTCCTTCTAATCAAGTTGAATTAGGCTTATGGTTAGAAAGTGAGCGTATGATGCATGCTAAAATTGAACAAATTGGAGTGAATACACAAAGAGAAGTAGTGAAAGAAGAAAAGCGTCAACGTGTAGACAACCGACCTTATGGTTCTTTTTTAAACGAAGTATTAAAGCGTGCTTATAAAGTACATACATACCAATGGTCGCCAATTGGAAGTATGGACCAT
>CALPJR020000168.1 GCA_943323935.2 Bifidobacterium breve | reverse complement strand
TACTATCCACACGCACTATAACATGTTCCAAAAGGAATTTATCTTAATTGATACTGCTGGAATTAGAAGAAAGAATAAAGAGAAGGACGATTTAGAATTCTATTCTGTGATTCGTGCCATTAAAGCAATGGATGAGGCAGATGTATGCTTAATGGTGATAGATGCAGTAAAGGGCATCACAGCGCAGGATTTAAGCATCTTTAGTCTTGCCGCTAAAAAGGGCAAGGGTATCGTGTTTTTAGTCAATAAATGGGATTTAGTACCTAAGGAAACCAATACCGCTAGAGACTATGAAAAAAGACTAAAAGACAAACTGGCACCTTTTACAGATGTGCCTATCCTGTTTATCTCTGCGGTTGAAAAAACCCGTATTTTCAAGGCGATTGAAATGGCATTGGATGTATTTGAGAATAAAACCCGTAAAATCCCAACTTCTAAGTTGAATGATATTATGCTTAAGGCAATCGAGAAATACCAGGCGCCAGTAGTGAGGGGACATGTGATCAAGATCAAATTTGTACAGCAATTACCAACGCGAGTGCCAAGTTTTGCATTTTTTACCAATTTCCCAGATGATGTGAAGACGCCTTATAGGAATTACCTCGAAAATCAGGTGAGGGCTAATTTCAAATTTACCGGGGTGCCAGTTCGTATTTACTTCAGAAAGAAGTAGTTATGAAGGCTAAAACTATGCTTTTGGCCCATATTTTAAAAAACACCGAAATTAATTAGTTATTATTTGGCGAATGAAATGTTAAAACCTATCTTCGCTCTCGTATTTTTTATACTAAACTTAAAACATTAAAAATGAAAAAAGTATTCGCAATCTTCGCTATCGCTGCTTTAACTGCATGTGGTGGTGCTTCTACTGAAGCTACAACTGATTCTGCTGCTGCAACTGTTGATACAGCTGCTGTTGCTGTTGATTCTGCTGCTATGTCAATGGATTCAACTGCTACTGATTCTGCTGCTACTAAGTAGTTCTAGAAGTTTTTTAAATAACTTCTTGCAAGAAGGTCCTTTCCGAAATCTCGGAAAGGATTTTTTTTATGCCTAACTCAAGGCGGTTTCTTACATTTGATGCATTTTGGCATCAATATTGCCTATATATATACAGACTGATAAAGCCTATTCGTGAACAGAGGCTTATGTCATTTTGACTAGAACTATAAAACATAAGACATTGGATAAACAATTTTTATTTAAAACAGAAGAAGAAAACGAATTCATTCCTTTATTTACTTTTAATGAGCAGGATATGGAAAATGAACCACCGCTTGTTATTGAAGAAATGATCCCAATCTTGCCTTTAAGAAACACCGTATTGTTTCCTGGGGTAGTGATCCCAATTACAGTTGGAAGAGATAAAAGCATTCAAGCAGTGAAAGCGGCTTATGCTAAAGATAAATTAGTAGGGGTATTGGCGCAGAAAGATGGCAATGTTGAAGACCCTAATCCAGCAGATTTATGTGCAATAGGTACTGTTGCAAAGATCATAAAAATGATCAAGATGCAAGATGGAGGTACCACCATTATCATTCAAGGTAAAAAACGTTTTGAGTTATTGGAGATGGTAGAGGAAGATCCATTTTTTAAAGGAAAAGTAAAATTAATAGAAGACAAGCCTGTACAAAAAGACGATACCCATTTTGATGCTTTGTTGTCTACCATTAAAGATTTGGCTGCACAGATTATTCAATTGTCTCCAAATTTTCCTTCAGAGGCGACTATGATCTTAAAAAATATTGAAAGCCCTATTTTCTTGGTCAATTTTGTAGGAAGTAATTTGAATATTGATTTACAAGAAAAGCAAGGCTTATTAGAAATCAATGGCGTTAAGGAGAAAGCAGAAAAATTGGTGGAGTACTTACAAAAAGAATTACAATTTGTAGAGCTTAAGAATAAAGTTGCAAATAAGACTAGAACTGAAATTGACAAACAACAAAGAGATTATTTTTTACAGCAACAACTTAAGAGTATCAAGGATGAGTTAGGTGGTGATCCTAACGAACGCGAAGTGGCTGAAATGAAGAAGAAGGCCGAGCACAAAAAATGGCCAGAAGCTGCAAAGAAATTATTTCAGAATGGCTTAGAAAAATTGGAGCGTATGCATCCAAGCACTCCAGATTATTCTGTGGTGTATAATCACCTTGACTTATTATTAGACCTTCCATGGGATGAATATACAGATGATAATTATGATTTAAAACACGCAAAGAAAGTGTTAGATGATGATCATTATGGTATGGGTAAAATCAAAAATCGTATTTTAGAATACCTAGCCGTGTTGAAATTGAAGGGGGATATGAAGAGCCCAATTCTTTGTTTCTTAGGCCCTCCAGGGATTGGTAAAACATCTTTAGGCAGGTCCATTGCACATGCCATTGGCAGAAAATATACCCGCGTAAGTTTAGGCGGTCTTCATGATGAAAGTGAAATCAGAGGTCATCGTAAAACTTATATCGGTGCTATGCCTGGAAGAATTATTCAAAGCATACGTAAAGTAAAAACATCCAATCCTGTGATGATATTGGATGAGATAGACAAAATAGGTAAAGACCAAAGGGGAGATCCATCCTCGGCTTTATTAGAAGTATTGGATCCTGAACAAAATCATAGTTTCTATGACAATTACTTAGAATCTGAATATGATTTAAGTAAGACTTTATTTATTGCTACTGCAAATGATATCAGTCAAATTCAACCTGCATTAAGAGATCGTTTAGAAATCATTGATCTAAGTGGTTATGCGGTGGAGGAAAAAGTAGAAATTGCTAAAAGACATTTGTTTCCAAAGCAAAAATCATTACATGGTCTAGAGAAATACAATTTTAAAATACAGGACAATGTTTTCGAAAAAGTGATTGAGGATTACACAAGAGAAAGTGGGGTGCGTGAATTGGATCGTCAATTGGCTTCGATCATGCGATATCAAGCAAAACAAATTGCGTATAAGCGTAAGATCAAACCAACGGTAAGTAAATTAGACCTCCTTAAAATTTTAGGGCAGCCTAGGTATAGCAATGAAATTTATAAGACAGTAAATATGCCAGGTGTCGCTGTTGGCCTAGCATGGACTTATGTGGGTGGAGATATCCTATTTATTGAAACCTTGCTTTCAGAAGGCAAAGGGGAATTAAAATTAACTGGTAATCTGGGGAATGTAATGAAAGAAAGTGCGACAACTGCAATGACTTATTTACAAGCCAACGCTAAAAAAATTGGCGTGGATCCTGCACTATTTAATTCAAAGTCTGTTCACATGCACGTCCCAGAAGGCGCTGTGCCTAAGGATGGTCCAAGTGCCGGTATCACCATCTTAACTGCTTTAAGTTCTGCCTATACGGGCAGGAAAGTAAAACCATTCCTAGCGATGACTGGTGAGATTACACTTAGAGGCCAGGTCCTGCCTGTAGGAGGCATCAAAGAAAAAATCTTAGCAGCCAAAAGAGCGGGCATGAAAGAAATTATTCTTTGTTGGCAAAACGAAAAAGATGTGAATGAAATTGACCAAGCTTTTATTAAAGGAGTGAAGTTCTATTATGTGAAAAATATGCAACAGGTGCTAGATTTAGCCCTTGTTTA
>CALPJR020000167.1 GCA_943323935.2 Bifidobacterium breve | reverse complement strand
GAAATAAGGATCAATTTACCAACTACCATACACGCCGTCTTTAAGTGCTTTTTGGTATTTTTTATAATTAAAGGAATATAGGAATGGTGCTTTATGTGCGCCTCCTTTTCGGAGCTCACTTAATTTATTCAAAATATCAAAGCCTAACATTTTACGTTGAAAATTTCGACGATCTAATTTGCGATCTAAAATTGTTTCATATAATTTTTGCAATTCAGGCATCGTGAATTTTTTTGGCATCAGGTTCCTACCAATAGGTAAATAGGCTAGCTGCGACCTGAGTGCTTCCAGGGCTTTTAAGACAATCGCTTCATGGTCCATCATTAAGTGACTTAACTTATTGATATCAATCCATGCAGTCGTTTCATCTGAAACCACCTCTTTTAAATTTTCGTCAGAAAAATCAATTAGTGCATAAAATCCAATGGTGATAAACCTTTGTAAAAGCCAGTTGTCTTTAGGAATTTTAATACCATATTCTAGGTATCTATTTTGATGAATACTTGCATCAGACCTATCAGGATCGCCAAACACATTAAACTGTTGTAAAAAGATATTTTGAACGCCAGTTCTTTCCTGTAAAACTCTATTCGCAGCATTTTCAATAGGCTCATTTTTTTTAATAAAACCTCCTGGCAAAGCCCATTTATTTGTACTATCTACTTTTAATAAAAGTACTTTTAGCGTGTTCTCTTGAAATCCTAAAATGACGCAATCTACTGAAATACCAGTCTGGTATATTTTATCTCCTTTTTCTAATAAAATCTTCTTGTTACCTAAAATTTGGGTGCTTTTCGCCATGTTTTAAAGATAAAAATATTTTGATATAATGTCTTATTTTTTTTATATTGTGTCATAGCAACGCAATGATCGCCTTGTTTATTTAAATATGCTAAAATGAAATCAAGAAGAAATTTCTTACAAGAAGCCACAGCACTCACGCTTGGAGGGGCATTGTTAAGTCATACTAGTTGGGCTGAAAGTTTTTTTCGCACAAAAAAAATGCCTGAAACTGGCATCCAATTGTTTACTGTTTTAATGCAAATGGAATCGGATCCTGTGGGTTCTTTACAAAAATTAGCTGCAGCAGGGTATAAGAATATTGAATCTGCTTTTAATAAACCAGGCAGTTTTTATGGCAAAAAACCTAAAGAGTTTAAAGCGCTTGTACATGATATGGGAATGGAATGGCGTTCACATCATGTAGTTGGTTCGCCTATGAAACCACCTCCTAATTTTAAAATACCAATGGGACCTGATGGGAAACCAATGAGTTTTCCTAAGATGATGACTTTAAAAGACAATGGCCAGGAATTAGTTGACTTAGTTGCAGAAGCAGGCATACCTTATATCGTATGTGCTAGCATTGGCATAGATACAGGGGAGGAGATCAAAAAATCAGCTGAAATATTACAGCAAACTGGGGAGCTTGCTAAAAAAGCAGGCTTGCAATTTGCGTATCATAATCATGCTTCTGAGTTTGATGTAACGGATGGAATTGTTTCATATGATTATTTCACTTCTCAAATATCTGCCGATATTTTAAAATTAGAATTGGACTTGGGCTGGGTATTTAAAGCGGGTAAAAATCCAGTTGATCTATTTAAACAACATAGGGGTCGTATTCCATTGCTACACGTAAAAGATATGAAAGCTAATGGTGAAATGGCCCCTTTCGGAAACGGGGTATACGATTTTAAAGAAACCTTTAAAAATTTAGATATTGCTGGTGTGGATTATTTTTTCCTTGAACAAGATTTCCCACAAAAACCTTTTGAAGCCATTGTGACTTCTGCAAATAATTTCAATGACTTTAAAAAGACACTATAATTTATTTAGTACTTTATTTATTTAATGGAAAAAATAGATAGACCGGTCATTAAAAAGCCCTTAATTGGCATTAAGGGCTTTTTAATTTTTTAATTGATTGTTTGTTCTGTTATTTTCCCAGTGGTCTTATGCTTGAGAATTAATTTCTTTGCACCATAATGGGTCATCTCTTCTTTTACTAAATAATGATCGGCATCGTATTCAACTAAATGACTTTCCTTAGTTAAACCAGTCTTGCCTCTCCAGATATCCAATTGAACCGGTTCCCATAATTTTGATTTAGCGGATTTGTAGGCTGCATCTAAAATACAATTCACCACATAGCCATCGTAAAAAGTTTCTTTTGGTGCTTCCCCTTTTTCAATGGAGTTGAACATATCCATGAACATATGATTGTATCCAAGTTCATTCAATTCATCACCCACTGGAAACAACCAACCTCTATCGCTCTCTGCTTTTTCTGCTATATAGTCACCACCTTTACCAGTTGTAAACATCTCAAAGCCAGTCCTTAAAAAACTATTAATCCAAATAGTTCCTTCTGTACCCATGACTTCGTCTCTTAAATCTAATCCACCTCTAAAAGTCCAACTCACTTCAAATTGTCCAATCGCTCCGTTCTCATATTTCACTAAGCCAATGGCATGGTCTTCGGCCTCTATTGGTTTCACTTGCGTATCTGCCCAACACATGACTTCAATGGGTTTAATATCCTTACCAATATAAGATCTTGATATTTCTACGCAATGACAACCTAAATCTAAAATACATCCACCACCTGCTTGTTCAATATCCCAAAACCATTCACTATGCGGGCCAGGATGCGTTTCTCGGGACTTTGCCCATAATACACGACCCAATGCTCCTTCTTTCACACTTTGATTGGCTTTGATAAATTTAGGGGTATACACAAGATCTTCTAAGTAACCATTGAAGATGCCTGCTTCTTCTACAGCAATCAACATACGTTTTGCTTCTGCACTATTTCGGCCAAGCGGCTTGGTGGTCATGACTGCTTTTTTATGTTTGCAACACATCATCACAGCGGCTTCGTGTAAATTATTAGGTAAGGAGATACAAACAATATCTACATCTGGATGTGCAATGGCTTCCTCCATTTCGGTGGTCCAGTGTGCACAGTTATAATCTGCAGCAAATTTTTTCGCTGATTCCTCACGGCGTGCATAAATACTTACCACTTTGTCTTTACTTCTGTAGCCTTGTAATGCATCTGCATAAAAACGGCCAATAAAACCTGCGCCTAACATTGCGATTCTCATAACTGAAAGAATAAATAATGAAAAAATAAAAGTATAAAAAAAGCCTACCCAAGGGGATAGGCTTTGAAAAATTTTGAATTAAGCAGCTTCGACTTCTTTTTTCTCCTTAAAGAATAAGATAAAAGCAATCAATACTGCACCTGCAATTGCTGCTGGGGTTAACCAGATACTTGTCCAGTTGTGGCCAGTGGCATCTGCTAATTTATTTTGCTCTACAACAAATCCGCTATAGTTAGTTCCAATGAACATACCCACGCCATAAGTGGCAAAAGTAAATAAACCTTGTGCTACATTCTTGATATTTTCACCGGCCTTCTTTTCTGTATACATATAACCAGTCACAAAGAAGAAGTCATAACAAATACCGTGTAAAATAATGCCAGCATACAACATCCAGCTTGCATCCATATTGCCGTATGCAAAACATACATAACGTAATACCCATGCAGAGATACCAAAAATCAACATGTTCTTAACGCCAATTTTAT
>CALPJR020000166.1 GCA_943323935.2 Bifidobacterium breve | reverse complement strand
CCTTTATGCAAGTAGATAATGTATTCGCCGATTTCCATAACACTATTCATATCATGGGTTACAACAAGGGTGGTGATATTGAATTCTTTGGTAAGTTCTTGAATCAAATGATCTATCACTATCGAAGTTTGAGGATCTAAACCAGAATTGGGCTCGTCGCAGAATAAATATTTTGGTTCTAATACCAGTGCACGTGCAAGACCAACGCGCTTTTTCATTCCACCACTAATTTCTGCAGGGAATTTTTCATTGACGCCGGTTAATTGAACACGCGCTAAAATTTGATTGACTTTTTCTAATTTTTCGGCCTCATTTAAATCACTAAACATGTCCAGAGGAAATTTGACATTTTCTTGGACCGTCATAGAATCAAATAGGGCGTTGCCCTGGAATAACATCCCAATACTATTTCTTAATGTCTTTTTTTGAGCTTTATTTAAAGTAGTAAAATCATCATGATCAAATAAGACTTTGCCTTGGTCTGCTTGAATTAAATCTACTATACATTTAACCAAAACAGTTTTACCACTACCACTAGCCCCGATAATTAGATTACACATACCTGGTTTAAACTGGGCACTTACATCGTCGATAATTTTTTTATCGCCAAAGGCTTTGTTGATATGTTGAATTTCAATCATGAGGTTACAAAGGTACTTGTAAAGATAATAGGTCTTCAAACTGATCCGCTCTACTTATTAGTTTTGCTTCACCATGTTGAAACAAGACTTGGGCTGGCTTGAATCTTGCGTTGTAATTGCTGGCCATTTCGTAACCGTAAGCACCTGCGTTGTAAAAAACCAATAAGTCACCTTCGGTAATGGCAGGAATAGACCTATCCCATGCGAAGGTATCCGTCTCACATATATTACCAACCACTGCATATTGCTTTGTTGGATTGTCTGGACTTGAAAGATTATCAATATGATGGTAGGCGTCATAAAACATTGGACGAATAAGATGATTCAGTCCTGTATTCAAGCCAGCGAAAATGATATCCCCCGAAGTTTTTAATACATTGACTTTGGCAATAAAAAATCCAGCTTCGCTCACCATATACTTACCTGGCTCAAACCATGCAGTGAAATCGCGTCCAAACTTTTCAGACAATTGCTTCATTACCTTGTTCACTTCTACACCTAATAAAGCCATATCTGTGCCTTGTTCATCCGGTGCATAAGGCACTTTGAATCCACCCCCAAAATCCAATACTTCCACAGAAGGGAAATGAGGGAGTAGGGTGTCAAATACTTCTGCAGATTTCATGAAAACAGCCACGTCTTTAATTTCACTTCCAGTATGGATATGTAAAGTGCGGATATTTATATTATATTTTTCTTGGATCAATTTCAATGCATCCAATTGTGTAAGTGGAATTCCAAACTTACTTTTAATATGACCAGTTGATATTTTCAAATTACCACCTGCCATTACATCGGGTCTTATGCGCACGCCAATGGCTTTTGTATCACCAAATTTTTGACCAAATTTTTCTAAATTAGATAAGCTGTCAATATTCACATTCACCCCTAATTCAACAGCAGTGCTTATCTCATCAAAATCCACACTATTGCTTGTATATAAAATATTGTTTGGTAAAAAACCAACATGCAATGCCAATTTCACTTCATTGATCGAACTACAATCAATATTACAGCCCATCTCCTTTATCACTTTTAAAATATGGACATTCGTCAATGCTTTACATGCGTAAAAAAATTTAGTTTGGGTTGACTCAAACTGTGCTTGTAAATTTTGATATTGCTGTTCGATTTTCTCTGCATGGTACACATACAATGGTGTCCCAAATTTTTCTGCAGCAGCATTTAACAATGAATAAGAAAGACTTGCGTTCATGCTATAAAGATACGGCCAGAACTAGGTTCTGGCCGTATCAAAGCTCAATATTTTTATGAAAAATCCATGAAAGGAAATAGGATCATACTTATGCTACAGGACTTTCGGGATAGTCATCTTCTTCATTTGATTCCGCGGTAAAATCTCCAGTTTCTGCTTCAGTATTAGGAGTATCTGCTTGTTCGTTTTCTTCAGCTAAAGCTTCGGTTGTTTGCTCAAATACACTATTGTCGGTAAAATCTTCTGGCTTAATCACAGTGGCTTCTACTATCTGGTCTGCCAATACTTCTCTAATCTTTGGTAAGTCTTCGGTTGAGTTAATACCAAAATAGTCCATGAAGTTTCTAGAAGTAGAATAGATCAATGGCTTGCCCGGAAGCATTTCATTACGACCACTAATCACAATCAATTCCT
Source organism: Bifidobacterium breve (assembly GCA_943323935.2). Next base: position 1,366 of record CALPJR020000166.1, on the reverse strand, counting down.
TCTCCAATAATTTTTGCATGGAGTAGTCGCTGTTCACACCTCTAATGGCTTCCACTTCCCCTTTGGTAATAGGTTGCTTGTAAGCGATGATGGCTAATGATTCTAATGCAGCATTAGACAAGCGCTTCAAAAATTTATCGCCATTCAATTGTGCAATGGTGCTGTGGAAACTAGGCTTGGTTAAAAACTGCCATCCGCCACCGCTTTGCTTTAATTCAAATGGATAGTATTCTGTGCTGTATTTTTCTTGGATCCCTTCTAAAGCAGCTTCCACTTGTTCAAGCGAGATGCGTTCTTCTAGGAAACCAAAAGCAGTATTGATTAATTCTGTGATATCATTCGCATTCAATGCTTTATCACTTGCAAAAACCAAGGCTTCGATATGCGGGATGATTTGACTTATTTCCATAATACTTTTGCTTATCCGTTTAATGCAGCTGCGCCACTCACGATCTCTGTTAACTCAGTCGTAATTGCAGCTTGTCTTGCACGGTTATAAGATATTTTCAATGATTTCAACAATTCGTTGGCGTTTTCACTTGCTTTATCCATCGCAGTCATTCTAGCGCCATGCTCACTTGCATTGGCATCTAAAACAGCTTTGAATAATTGGGTGTTCAATATTTTAGGCATCAATTCTGCCACTAAAGCTTCCTTTTGTGGTTCAAAAATGAAATCTGTTTTTTTAGCATTCGCCTTCTTTACCATTTTTGGAATAGGTAAGAATGGCTCTGATTTAAATTCTTGTGTTGCAGCATTTTTAAATTCACTGTACACAATCTCTATGGCGTCAAACTCTTTGTTTTCAAAGGCTTTCATGGCAGCTTTAGCAGCAGCTTGAACTGTTTCAAATTTCAAGTTTAAGAAAATATCTTTGAAATCTGCATTCGTGTTATAACCTAGTTTACTTAAACTCTCGTATCCTTTTTTACCAATATTCCAGATGGTAACATTTTGTGTTGGATATTTTTCGGCGATGGTTGCACGCGTCATTTTTACCAAATTAGCATTGTATCCACCACATAATCCACGATCAGATGTCACTACAATAAACAACACATTGTTCACTGTGCGTTGTTCTGCAAGGGCCAAATTCATATCCCCCTCTAAGCTACTAATGATATTGCTTAGCATGTCTTGCAGTTTGCGCGCATAAGGTCTCATTTGGGTAATGGCATCTTGTGCACGACGTAATTTTGCAGCACTCACCATCTTCATCGCTTTGGTGATTTGCTGTGTACTTTGGGTACTTTTAATCCTGTTTCTAACTTCTTTTAATTGTCCAGCCATAGTGCTTGTTTATTAGGCGAGCAAAGGTATCATTTTTTACCCAATTTTCCCCTCAAACCCCCTTCAACTTAATTTT
>CALPJR020000165.1 GCA_943323935.2 Bifidobacterium breve | reverse complement strand
CTAATTTATAATTTACAGCAGGGATAGGATCTTGCCAGATCAACACTTCTGTTGGTACTTCTGGTCCAACATAACGTGCACGTGGCCCCATGTCACGGTGTGTTAATTTAAACCAAGCTCTTGCAAATGAATCTGCCAACTGATCAGGATTTTCGTAAAATCTTTTTGATATTGGCGCATAAGCAGGATCTAAAATTAACGCTAAATCTGTTGTCAACATCGTTGGTGCATGTGTGATAGAAGGATCATGTGCATCAGGCACAGTGCCTGCACCCGCTCCTGCTTTTGGCTTCCATTGATGCGCTCCAGCAGGACTCTTCACTAATTCCCAATCATACTTATATAAGTTTTCAAAATAGTTATTGCTCCATTGTGTTGGTGTGGTTGTCCAAGCACCTTCTAAACCAGATGTGATGGTATGCACACCACTACCCGTTCCAAATGTATTTTTCCATCCTGTGCCTTGCTCTTCGATTGTTGCAGCAGCAGGTTCTTTGCTTACATATTTTCCTGGATCTGCAGCACCATGTGTTTTACCAAATGTATGTCCACCTGCAATTAGAGCAACTGTTTCTTCGTCATTCATGGCCATACGTGCAAATGTTTCACGAATGTCTTTTGCAGATGCAATTGGATCAGGATTGCCATTAGGTCCTTCTGGATTCACATAGATCAATCCCATTTGAACCGCAGCCAAAGGATTTTCTAATTCACGATCACCAGAATATCTTTTATCGCCTAACCATTCTCTTTCATTTCCCCAGTATACATCTTCTTGAGGTTCCCACACATCTTCTCTACCACCTGCAAAACCAAAAGTCTTAAAGCCCATAGATTCTAATGCGCAGTTACCTGCTAGAATCATTAGATCGGCCCAAGATAATTTTTGACCATACTTCTTTTTAATAGGCCATAACAATAATCTTGCCTTATCTAAATTGGTATTATCAGGCCAGCTATTCAATGGCGCAAAACGTTGCATGCCTGCACCTCCACCACCACGACCATCTGTTGTACGATAAGTTCCCGCAGCATGCCATGCCATACGTATAAAGAAAGGACCATAATGTCCGTAATCAGCAGGCCACCAATCTTGTGAATTAGTCATTAAATCCACAATATCTTGCTTCACAGCTTTTAAATCCAATGACTTAAAGGCAGATACATAGTTAAAAGTCTGCTCCATTGGATTAGACTTTGTAGAGTGTTGTCTTAAGATATTTAACTTTAATTGATTCGGCCACCAATCTCTATTCACTGGGCCAGTTCCTGCGCTACCTAGTTTTGCTGAAAGTGTTGAAGCGCCTGTAAAAGGACATTTAGCTGCTCCGTCTGTTGATTGATTATCCATATATTTATGATTTATTTTTTTATGTTGGGTTCAGATGCGAATTTAACCATTATTTGTGTAAAATGAATGTATAATGACTGAATATAGTTATAACATTATAAGGTTGATTTTGTTTTAGATGTCATAAAAAAAATTGATTCTGATTTAAACAAAAAAAATCTGAAAAAATAGGCTTATTTGAATAGTTAATTTTAAATTTATATAGTAAAAAGTAGGCCATAAATTTTGCAATCTTACCTACTATATTATTGATGTTATAAAAAAATAGAATGAAAAATTTATTAATGAGCTCATTTAGCGTTTTATTCATATTGTTAATGGGTACTTCTTTTGCCCCAATTTCAGACAACCCAGACTCTATTGTTGGTGTGTGGAAAACAGGAGAAGGAAACGCCATGGTGCGTATCTATAAAAATGGTGAAAAATACCAAGGAAAAGTAGTTTGGTTGAAGGAACCTATTGACCCTGAAACTGGTAAGCCAAAGCAAGATAAAAACCATCCTGACGAAGCCACTAGAACAAGACCCGTACTTGGAATGATTAATATTTGGGGCTTCTCTTACAAGGAAAAAAATCTTTGGGATGATGGCAATATTTACGATCCTAAAAATGGCAGCACCTATTCTTGTACCATAAAAATGATCAATCCAAACACACTAGAAGTTAGAGGGTATATTGGAGTTTCAATTATTGGAAGAACAGATAACTGGACAAGGCAACAAGCTAAGTAAAACTAAGGAGATACAAAATTTAGGCTAATATTAAAAAACAATGGATTACCTAAATTACTAGAAAAGAAGCGTTGACTATCTTCTTTAGCATCATACCTATTCACTACATCGAAACGGTAATTGTATCTTAAACCTGCTTGAGCGTTGATCCAAAGAAATCCAGTAATCTTTTTATCCCACATAATTCTTGGCTTTACTTCTCCACGTTGGATATACATATTGATACGCGTTGTGTTTGGTAATTGCATTAAAAATTGGTTCCCTTCTAATTCAAAACCAGCCTGTAACATACTAGTTGTAGAGAAATTATAACGAACAAAACCACGAGCAGGAAGTAAAAGTTCCATCCCCCATTTATCATTGAATGTTTTATTCCAAAATAAAACGGGCACATGTAATAAACGACCGGCACGATACGTTCTAGCCAAACCAGTACCAATCATATTTTTTTCGGATGTCTTCCATCCATAGATAAATGTACCGCTTAATGTGATTGCTTTGTTTTGAATCGAATTTGCATTTTCAAACAAACCGTTTACGTCTGCACTAGCTTGAAAAATTAAAAAATTCTTTTCGTTAAGAGGTTTGAAAACAGTTGTATTTAATCCTGCTGTTAACAAAGTATTTTTATCAAGCGCACTGGCAAAATCGTTTACTCTTGGATTGGTAACATTGAATTGACTACTCCAATAATTTACCCCCATTTGCCAAATAATTTTATTGGTAGAAATAACAGGCACATTTACTTGTGCTCTTAATGCATTGACTTGGGCTATATTGATTTCTGTAGGAAATTGTTTGGAATTAAAACTTATGCCAGGCATCGAAAATCCACCATATTGCTCGAATCCTAAACTCAAAATTCTCTGAGGCGTTTGATTCAAAACTTTTTGGGAACAAAAACGCTTAACGCCATCGGCATCCCCAAAATTACTGTAGTCAAAATTTTCTGTCGTATCTGTTTGTGAAAACACAAATGAGGCACTAAATAAAAATAAAAGAGTAAATGTTAGACGCATAAAAAGACGTATTTATTTAAATACAAATATAATAGTAAACCATTTTTAATGGATTAAAAAGCATAAGCCGAAGTAAATAAATATTACTTCGGCTTACTGACTTTATAGCTTTAAATGCATCACCATCAAAATAAACGATGGCCTTAAATTCAACTGTGGAGTCGAGGGGAGTCGAACCCCTGTCCAAACAAAGTTACCATTGGTCTTCTACATGTTTATTGTTTTATTATTTGTCGGCAATCAGCAGGAAAAACACAAACCAATTGATTGCTTAGCTGTATGGTACTTAAATAAGCGGCACAGCCTATGCTTATCGCATCCCTTTTTGTTTTGATTAAGCTAAGAAGCGGGTAAAGGGCCTACCTGCTCGCTCGGCCATAATGGAAGTTAATTCACTGAATTAAGCAGCCATGGCGTAATTTGTTTCGCCTTTTGATTGTTTGGTATTCAGATTAAAGTGCTAATTACCCAACGCACTACATGCTTACCCCAACCGCTACGCTTGCTGTCAAAACCATACGACCCCAATTACTGCGATTAAAGCAAGT
>CALPJR020000164.1 GCA_943323935.2 Bifidobacterium breve | reverse complement strand
ATTCGTGTAAAGTATGATGATTCTGATAACCAAAGACCAGGCTGGAAATTTGCAGAGTATGAATTAAAAGGTGTACCTGTTAGAATCGCTGTGGGTCCGCGTGATTTGGAAAATAATCAAGTAGAAATTGCACGTCGTGATACCAAAGAAAAAACAACTGTGTCGATGGATGGCATCACTGAAACAGTATCACAATTATTATTAGATATTCAATCTAATTTATTCAATCGTGCCAAAAAATACAGAGACGAACACATTACAAAAGTGGATAGCTGGGATGATTTTATTGCAACACTAGACACCAAAGCTGGATTTGTATCGGCACATTGGGACGGTACACCAGCAACCGAAGACAAAATAAAGGAGATGACTAAGGCAACGATTCGTTGCATTCCTTTGAACAATGAACAAGAAGCTGGTACTTGTATTTTAACAGGAAAACCTTCTGTGCAAAGAGTTTTATTTGCACGTGCTTACTAGTATTTAAGTTACAAGTAACATGAAACAGAAGCCCATCCCTCCAGCGCTCACCCCTTTTTTAGAAGGAAAGGTTTTGTTGATTGACAAGCCATTGAATTGGACTTCTTTTGACATGGTCAAAAAAGTGAGGTGGTTAACAAAAATTATGAAAGTAGGCCATGCAGGCACACTCGATCCTTTAGCAACCGGATTATTGATTATTTGTACTGGTAAATTTACAAAGCAGATCAATGAATTTATGGGCATGCAAAAAGAATACACAGGAACATTGGTGCTTGGTGCAACAACTGCTTCCTATGATTTAGAACAGGAACCTGAAAATTTTAAATCTATAGAAGCCATTACGGAATTGGCAATTCAAGATGCCACAAAACAATTCATTGGCACAATTTTACAAATGCCTCCTCAGCATTCCGCGATAAAAAAAGACGGGAAACGTTTGTATGAGTCTGCACGTCAAGGGATCGAAGTAAAAGTAGATCCAAGACAAATCACCATCGAACAATTTGAAATCACTAAAATAGATTTGCCCACAGTTGAATTCAGGGTCCTATGCTCAACAGGTACTTATATAAGAAGCTTGGTGCACGATTTTGGACAAGCGCTTGGTGTGGGCGCTTATATGAGTGGATTAAGACGCACAAAAATTGGAACATTCAATGTAGAAGATGCTATGCAGTGGGAGACACTAGAAAAAGAAATCAATGCTTTGTTAGAAGGGTAATCCAATTCCAAATTGCCATGCATAGTTATTTACACTAAGCCCATTTGGTTTCAGTTCTGCCCATTTCATATCACTCAAATTCAACCAGCCATTATTGTAGGATCGAGTTGGGTCTTTCATCTTTAAGGCAAAATCGATTCTGATAATAAAATAATCAAAGTCCATGCGAAGTCCTGTACCAACTGCGATAGCAAGGTCTTTATACAATCGATCTAATTTAAATCCTGCATTGATGTCGTTGCCTAAATCTCTTGTATTCCATATATTACCCATATCCGTAAAAAGGGCAGACCCAATTTTATAGGATCCAATTTGTAATAAAGTAAAACGGTATTCAAAATTGGCTTCTAATTGAAGGTCTCCAAATCGGTCAAAATTTTGACTTGAAGCACTGGTATCATAAAATGTAGAACTACCTAAACCAAGTTGTCTCAATCCCCAAGCGCGCATACTATATGGACCACCCGCTGTAAATTGTTTAAAGAAAGGTAATTGTCCACTCAACCTTGCATTGTTACTATAATTATTTCCCCAGCCTCCCATTAATCTCCAAGCAATTTCTGAATGATCATACTTATAGGTAGATCTGTATTCTGCTTCTAATTTCAAATAACGATAAAAGTTATTATACAATTTTTCTGAAATGCCAAATATTCCTCCAGCTTCTTCTATGCCTAGTCTTAAATATTGTTGTTGGCGAGGATGTTTGGAGGAAGCCCCAATATTGGTATAATTCAAGGTTTGACTCGCAATATTGCCCTCGTTAAACGAAGACCTTAAAAATGGATTTTTAATCAGCAAGCTATCCAGTTTAGAAAACTTATTTAATTGGTATAGCTCTATATTCAGTGGGGTGTAGTTGATTACTTGTTGCTTACCATTTTTATTTTTTTTCCACTCATAACCCCAATTGGTTGTGAATGATTTTAATTGATAGAAGTCCAAACGATCCATGTAAGCACTGTATAAAGAAAAGTTTGTTTTTACATTTTGATTTGCTTTTGCTTCTTTTTTTACAAATGGAATCAGTAAATTAGGGAAGCTATAAGTTTGACCAAGATTCATCAATAAGGTTTGAGTAATATTGCCGCCGCTATTTAAATTCAATTCCACACCAAGTCTTAGACTAGTGATGGAAGGAATTGCTTTTCGTTGAACATTCTTGTCTTTGTATGTAAGATTGGTAGATAAGCCTAATAAATTACCTGATCCTAACTGTGCAGTATTCCTACTTCCTTCAATATCAAAGTTGACACTCCTTCTGGTATTGGGCACTAAAAAATAATGCAGATAAACACTATCATGCACTAGCGTAGTTCTTCCGTCAACTTGCTGCCAGGCACCAAGACTACTAATATTATTGAGTGTTTGGTAATAGCTAGTTTCGTTGAAAAGACTTCCATTTTGAATGAAGGCCTGTTCTTTAAAAATAGAAGTTTTGAATTTTGGTTTGGTATAAAGATGTACAAGATTAGAGAGCGTATCTCTATTCAAAGTTGCTTTTGTAAGTATACTGTCTGGATTCGATAAAACCGCTACATCGCTATAAAATAATTGTTGACCAATGCTATATTGTTTTGCGGTTTCTTTTGATAGATTTCTTAATTGAATACTAATTTTCCAACTTGGATTTTGATCATTCTTTGCCTTTGCTTCTGTAATCTGAGTAATTTGACTCAATGGGTCAAGTTGTAATACCATCAATGCAGCATTGATGGTATCTACTTCTGCAAATATTTTTTCTTTTGTGAAATTGTAAAATCCATTTGCTCTAAATAATCCAACCAATCTATCTAATTCGTTATTGATGCCATTGTCGGAAAATGCTTGTCCTTTTTTTAAATAACTAGCTTCTTTATTTTTTAAAGCAATCGATTGTAAAATTGGGTCTGATAACTGAAAGGTGACGGTATCAATTATTGTTTTTTTATTAAGTGCTACATGCATTGCCACTGTTGTCCTCCACTCACTTTTGACAGTATCCGTGTTGATAATAGGTGTCAAGACAGGATGATAATAACCTTCTGATGCTAAAAAACTGGACATATATTGTATGCTCCTAGTCATCCTTTCGGGCTGATAGCTTCTAGGATTGATGATGGTATTAAAAACACCATATTGTCGAATTGTACTTACTTTGATACTGTCATCCCAATAATTATCCAATGCAATAGATAGCTCCTTGGCTTGCTGTTTTGATGCAGCGTCTTTAACAATGATTTTATTTTTGTAAATAAACTCAGTTTCCTTGGGATAGTTGTGCACGATGGCCATTTTCAAATCTGCGCAGCTATTTAACAAAAATAAAAGGCTGAATAGACTCAAACTTGAGGAGAATCGAATAATTTTAACTTTCCCTAAATGCATGCGCATGATCAATAAGAATGAGCTCAAATATATCCAATCTTTCGCCCATAAAAAACATTGGGCAGAAGAATCTGTTTTTAT
>CALPJR020000163.1 GCA_943323935.2 Bifidobacterium breve | reverse complement strand
GATGGGTCTCTAAAATTTGATGAGACAGCCTTTTGATGATGCTTGGAAGTTGTTGCTCACTGATTAGGATCATTCCTTAAAATTTGACTAAAAATACAGCTTTTTCTGATGTAAATTGCAGCCATGCTGTCTTTAAAAACACTATCTCTTATTCAATTTAGAAATTATATTCAAAAGCAATTTGAATTTGATGCTAGAATTGTAGGTATTGTTGGCGCAAACGGCACAGGGAAAACCAATATTTTAGACGCGATCTATTACCTCTCCTTTACCAAAAGCTATTTTAGCCGTCCAGATGCTCAAAATGTACATCATGCTTATCAAGGAATGCGTGTGGAGGGTCAATTTGATATTGCAGGAAACACCACCCAGGTCACTTGTATCTTAAGAGAAACTGGGAAGAAAGAATTTTATTTTGATGAAGAACTATATCCAAAATTATCAGAACATATTGGCAAAATACCTGCTGTGATGATTGCTCCAGATGACGTTCAAATTATCACAGGTTCGAGTGAAGAGCGAAGAAAATTGATGGATAGTTTGTTATCACAAATTGATGCCAATTATTTACGTTTATTGATACAATACAATAAAGTTTTACAACAAAGAAATAGCCTTTTAAAGTGGGCAGCAGAGCAAGGACATTTAGATGAAACTTTGTTAGTTACTTTGAATCAACAACTGGTTCAATATGGGGAACCCATTTTTGAACAAAGAACAAAATTATTAAGTGAATGGCTACCGATGGTGCATCAACTGTATTTGTCTATTGCTGGAAATGCGGATGCCATTCAAATTGAATACCATTCAAGTCTCCAAAATCATTCTTTTGAAGCATTGTTAAATGAGGCATTGCCAAAAGATAAGGCCATGCAAAGGACAAGTGTAGGTATTCATAAAGATGATTTAATCATCACCATACAAGGCCAGTCTTTTAAACAAGAAGCATCTCAGGGACAAAGAAAAAGTTTATTGTTTGCCATTCGATTAGCAGAATGGGAATTATTAAAAAAAGCAAAAGGCTTCTCTCCTATCCTATTAATGGATGATATATTTGAAAAATTAGATGAACAAAGAATGGCGCATTTATTAGGTTGGGTCGCTACATCAACCGATGGGCCTGTGTTTATAACAGATACCCATAAGGCACGTGTGGCAGATCTTTTAGGCAAATACGTCGAAAATTACCAACTCATTGAAATTTAAATTAGTAATTTAGCAATATGGCTACATTCAAAATTGGAGATGCATTAAAACAAATGGTGCAAGAGAATACCAAATTAAAAAAAGGGATTCAAGCTGTTCAGATTGAAGCTGTATGGGAAGAAATTATGGGTGTGACTGTGGCCAAGTACACGGATAAGATTTATATTTTTGATCAAAAATTATTTATCCATACAAACGTAGGGCCCCTTAAAAACGAACTGGGTTTTCAAAAAGTGCAAATCATTGAAAGGATCAATGAAAAAATGGGTGAAAAAATAATTACAGATGTAGTGATCAAATAAGAACACTACTTTTTCTTTTCTAATACATCCCTCATCAAGTCATTCATCGTAATGACCCCTTTGAATTCTACGCTATCAAAAACAGGCAAATACCTTGTTTTATATACATTCATTAAAATCATACAACGTTCTAATTCTTCTTGTAAACCAATCACAGGCAAGTCGGCTGTCATGATTTCTTTTACAGTGGTTGAATCAGAATGTCTTCCTTTTAATTTGATCTTATGGGTATAGTCTCTTTCCGACATGATACCAAGAAATAAATTATTATCCATCACCACTACATAACTTAAATTTTCGGATTGCATGATGGTTAAAGCATCCAATACAGGTGTAGTTGGGGCAACAATATTAAAATGTGGCCCTTTTTTTTCTAATATTTCTTTGATTTTTGACATAAAACAGAATTTAGGTAGACTTGTTTTCCTAAGTTACGATTTAAATCAATAGAAAAGAAGACCTATTTTTTTAGGTAGTCCATATAGCTTTGCTTTTCCATAATCGTGGACCCGTTCATGATAGCTACCGTAGGCCAAACCCTGGCAGCAGTCTTGATCATGGTCATATCCCCTATTAAAATGGGGATATCAAGCTTTAATCCTAAGGCATTTGCTTTATCTGCAGTGATTAAATACACCTGCTGATTTTTTTGTTGGATGGTTTTGATAAGCGTCTCCCATGGAATACTTGAATCAATATTGCCTGAGAAAATCAGTACATATGGAGTAGCAGCATTGAATAGAGCAGCTGTTGTATCCTCATTATTCAATGTGAACAAACTAAAATCCACAATTTTAGCGACCATCCCGTTGCCTTTTTGAATCAATACTTCCTGACGATCTTGATAGACATAAGTACTATCAAAATCTGTTGGAAATTGATTGATGTCAAATTGAACGGTTTTACCATTTTTTAAAAAAGACATTTGAATGGATACACTATCAGGAATAGCGCCTTCTGGCACTTTCATTTGTTCCCTGATATCATTGCCTCTTTTATAAGGTAAGCAGTCAATGAAAGGAAGATGTTGCAAGACATAGTATTGTCCATACCCTACAGCTCCTGTAGAAAGAATCAATAAAAAAATACCCAATGCTTTATGCAAATTGCTTTTTACTTTTTTATGGTTAATAAGCAAGATGATGATCGCAAATAATAAAACCAAGTCTTTAATGAAAGATACTTTTGGAGTTAGTGGAATACAATCCCCAAAACAGCCACAGGTTTTGATTTTTCCTGAAAACAAAGCATAACCAGTTAGGAAAGTAAAGAATATGATTAATCCTAATAACAACCATAGGGTTTGTTTGTAGGGAAATTTAATTAACAAAGCAACACCGGCAACAATTTCCAGGGTATTCATGACTACTGCAAATACAAGGGTATAATCGTCTAAAAAAGCCATGCCCCATACTTCAAAAAATTCTTGCATCTTGTAACTCAAGCCCAGTGGATCATTCGCCTTGATCAATCCTGAGAAAATAAATAAAAGACCAACGGTCCATCTTAGGATTTTTAAAAATGATTGCATAGAATTAATGTTTTCCTTCTGAAATTTGGATCAAAGCAAAAGTGGCGTAGTTTAAAATGTCTACAAAATTAGCATCTATTCCTTCGCTGATTAATGTTTTACCATCGTTGGTCAAAATTTGACGAATACGCAATAGCTTTACCAGGATTAAATCTGCATAGCTTTCTTGACTCATGTCACGCCAAGCCTCACCATAATCATGGTTTTTATCCATCATAGTAGATTTAGCAAAATCCACATTGGCATGATACAAGGATTGAACTTGTTCGACTGGCATATCTTCTACTTTTGGATCGTCCAATTTAAGTTGAATCAATCCTATCACCGCGTAATTGATGATGCCTTTGAATTCATCTTGTATCCCATCGTCTATTTTTTGGAAGCCTTTGTCTTGGATTGTTCTAATTCTCAAAGCTTTGATGAAAATTTGGTCTACCACCGAAATGATTCTTAGCACGCGCCATGCTGTACCATAATCCTTTGTTTTCTTAATAAAAATATCGCTACAAGATGCGATTGCTTGATCATATTGTGCAGAAGTTTGACTCATGAAATAACAACAAATTACATGGTTAGTTAATATCTTTGAACAGTTGCAAGATAATCAATAAGGCCCT
>CALPJR020000162.1 GCA_943323935.2 Bifidobacterium breve | reverse complement strand
CCTCTTGTTCTAATAATCACTGGACTGCTTTGTCTTCCCACAGACCTGTAATGTAAGGTTGCAACATCATCGCTCAATGTTTGTATTCCAAACATTAAATAATCTAAGTATTGAATTTCTGCAATTGGTCTTAAGCCTCTCATGGCCAAACCATGCGCTTGCCCCATAATAGTTTGCTCTCTAATGCCTGTATCAAAAATTCTATTCACGCCATACTTGGCTTGCAATCCAGCAAAGCCTTGATTCACGTCACCAATATTTCCTAAGTCTTCGCCAAAAGCAACTACTTTAGGATTGTTTGCAAATAAGTGATCAAAATATTGATTCAATATTTCATATCCATTTAACTGTTTTGGATTTAAATCCATCACAGCTGGAACCACTGGTACATTCAATGCACTCTTTGGTCCCTCGTTGTATAAATACTTGCTATAATAAGGCGCTTGCTCTTTATAATAATCCGCTAATAATTGACTAATGGCTTTTGCATTAGGATGCGTTGGCACCTGCTCCAAAACAATATTTAAAATTCTGAAGAGTTCTCTTTTTAATGGTTCTTTGTTCGCAACCAATTCCTGCATCATGCGATACAATGGTGCGTCTTGCGCTAAACCAGCAAAAACCAAATCAGCTGCTGCTTGAATTTTTGATTTGATTGGGGTAATATATTGATCCCATGCAGCTTGTTTTTTATCTCGAACATCTTGCTTTACTTCCGACTCTAATTCGTCTAATGATTCAGCAGTAGCCAGTTCATTCAAGATCAACCATGCACGCATTTGTTTATTACAATCCCAGTTTCTTTCCCACTCTAATCTTTCTGGAGATTTATACCTTTCATGGCTTCCACTTGTGGAATGGCCTTGAGGCTGTGTGCATTCTTTTACATGAAATACAACAGGCGTATGAGTTGCACGCGTATAAGCAATCCCTTCTTCAAAGGTTTCGCAAAGTGCCGCATAATCCCATCCGTTTACTGTAAATATTTTGATACCATTGGTGCCTGGTTTTTTTTCAAATCCAGCCAATACTTCTGATATAGATCCTTTAGTTGTTTGTAATTCTGTTGGAACAGAAATCCCATATCCATCGTCATATACAATCACCGCCAATGGCACTTGTAATACACCTGCTGCGTTGATGGTTTCCCAAAAATGTCCTTCGGATGTACTTGCATCACCAATGGTACAAAAACAAACTTCATTCCCTTCATTGGTTAAGCCTTCAAATGCAGGTTCCGGATTTACATTTCTAAAAAATTTAGAGCCAAGGGCCAATCCAAGTCCCCTCACCATTTGTCCTGCTGTAGGTGCAATATCTGCAGATACATTCAAACTTTCTGCAAGTGGCAACCACTCCCCTTTTTCATTCACAAATGGGGTACTAAAATGCGAGTTCATATTGCGACCCCCACTATATGGATCATTTTCTACGTCTGCGTATAATTGTGCAAAATAGTCTACCACATTAGAGGTGCCTAATGCAAACATCAATGTTTGATCACGATAATAACCACTTCTAAAATCACCTTTTTGAAAAAATTTTGCAAGTGCAACTTGAGCGATTTCTTTACCATCGCCGAATATGCCAAATTTGGCCTTCCCAGTCAATACTTCACGCCTACCCAACAAACTCACTTCTCTACTTGCAAGTGCAGTTTGGTAGTCCTCTAAAACAGTTTTTCGAAATGCTTCAAACGAAAGCATGTCCTGATTAGATACAGCGTCTAAGTTGGATTCCATGCAACAAAAATAGGGGTCAAAATGCAATAAAAATCAAGAAAGAGATAAAATCAGTTAATTATCGAAATTTCAATAATTTTGAGCAGCATTTGACGGTCAGGGCTTCTATTTTGATACTTTGGCTAAACCAATAATCATAAAAATTTAATATACCTATGAAGTACATTTTTACCCTCAGTTTTTCACTTGCCGCATTATTTTGTTCAGCTCAATCTGGCATTAAATTTGATAAAGCTTCACATAATTTTGGGAAGCTTGTTAAAGGTGTTCATAAGTCTGTCATCTTCACTTACACCAATACCGATGCAAGACCAGCTGTGATCGAATTTGCCAATGCAGAATGTGGTTGCACCCAACCAGAATACGATCAGAAGCCAATTTTAAATGGACAGAAAGGAAGCATCAAAGTCACTTATACTTCGCCTGCTGTTGGCGCATTCAGAAAAAAAGTAAATGTAAAATTTGCAGGACAGAAATTACCGTTGGAATTAACGATTGAAGGCGAGGTGATTCAGAAATAATGATCAGCAATTAATTTCAATAATCAATAGGCCGATATCCTAAGCTATTGAATGAAGTATAAAAAAAATGCCCTCCGAAACCGGAGGGCATTTTATCTTAAAGGCGTTGATCAATTAGTCAACATCCCAGAAAATTTTAGTAGCTAACACATCAATTGTTCCTTGCGCTTTTACATTCTCACCATTAGAACCTAATTCAGTTCCAGGGTAGAATAAACGTGTAGGACGAGTTGAAGCAGAACCAACATAATTGATAGACTGAGGCGTTACTGGGAAACCAGATTTACGATACTCAGACCATGCTTCTAAACCATTGAAGTTTGCAAGGGCCAACCATTTTTGGTAAGCAATCGCATTCAATTTATTAGTAGATGCTGCAAAGTCAACTAAATCAACACCACTCGCTAATAAACGAGCTGCATCAGCTGAAGTTGCTCCTAAAGCTCTGTATGACTCAGTCACACCAGCATTAAAATAGGATTGAGGAGTACCAGTTAATGTAACACTAGCACCATAGCGTTGCTTCGCTTCAGCTAAATTCAATTGAACTTCTGCTGCAGTTAACAAGACCATTGGTTTATTGTACACACCTCTTACTAATACAGATGGGCCAGGAGCAGATGTAACTGCTGGTAAATAACCAGAGCTAGATCCTAATGGCACACCAACATAGTTGTCTGCGATTTCTGGTTTAACACTCACACCTGGGTTAGCACTGTTCTCATTACCAATTGCATAAGCAATTCGCTTCATACGAATTGTATCGCCTGTAGATTTTAAAGTATTGATAAAGAAAGCAGTGTTTCTTGGCCAGTTATTAAATGCTCTTCTTGCATTGGTCTCACTATAACCATAAGTGTCATAGAAAGGATTGATTTGACCAGCAGATGGATTGTAACCAGGGTTCACACCCACTTCTGCACCAGTGATAAAGCCAGAACCTTCTGCAACAATCTTATTGATTTCTGCAGTGATGTATGCATCTCTACCAGCCACTTTAGATTGACGCATTAAAATACGCAATTTTAAAGAGTTGGCAAATTTGATCCAGCTTGTAGTGCTTCCTTTGAATACAAAGTCAGTACCTGTTGCAGAACTAGAGAATGCGTTTGCTTTTAAATCTTTAATACCATCGTCTAATAAAGTAATTAAACCTTCGTAGACAGTTTTTTGGTCATCAAATTTTGGTGCCAAAGCGCCTACTCCTTTTAATGCATCAGAGAAAGGAATGTTACCGTATAAGTCAACCAATTTTTGGAAATTAAATGCCTTCATCACTTTAGCAGGACCTTTTAAAAAGTCTTGGCCATTCGCTGAAGCATTATCGATCACATATTGATAATCATTAAGGTTATCATAGGTGTTATCCCAATAGTTGAAATCACCGTTGGTGAAATTGTAAGCGAACAAAGTTGTACTAATGATAT
>CALPJR020000161.1 GCA_943323935.2 Bifidobacterium breve | reverse complement strand
TAGGCATAGGCACTTTATGGGTGGTGTTATTAGGCGTTGGCTATTTGATTTTAAGGAATCGTGTGCCTTCCTTGTTAAAACATATTACCACACCATTGGTAATTGCATTCAGTACTACAAGCAGTGAAGCCGTTTTTCCAAAACTAACCGAAGAGTTAGAGCGTTTTGGATGTAAGGATAAAATTGTTTCTTTCATTTTGCCTTTGGGCTATTCCTTCAACTTAGATGGAAGTATGATGTACATGACTTTTGCGAGCATGGCCATTGCGCAAGCTTATGGGATTCATTTAGATGTTGGAACGCAATTAACCATGTTAGTGGTGTTGATGTTAACGAGCAAGGGGATTGCAGGCGTTCCAAGAGCCTCATTGGTGGTAGTTACAGCAACCTGCGCGATGTTTAATATTCCTCCAGAAGGGATTGCATTGATTTTACCAATTGATCATTTTTGTGACATGTTCCGATCTGCAACCAATGTATTGGGCAATAGTTTGGCAACCACTGCAGTCAGCAAATGGGAAGGGGAATTAACGGAACCGCAACAAGTTTAAATTTATACCATTAAGCATGATCACACTATTAGAAGCTTTTCATTGGAGTCAGTTATTACAACCTCAATTTTATATTGAGCATGGTGGATTATGGCTGCTTTTATTAGTGGTTTTTGCAGAGACTGGATTGTTTGCTGGCTTCTTTTTGCCGGGAGATAGTTTATTGTTTGTAGCAGGCATTTATTGTGCACCATTGGCTGCTGAAATTTATGCTTCTAATAACCAGTGGATTAATTTATTGATTCTTTTTATATTTATTTCAACAGCAGGTATTCTAGGTAATTATGTGGGGTATATTTTTGGAAATAAAGTTGGGCCTGCAATGTTTGATTGGAAGGAGAATCTTTTTTTCAAGAAAAAATATTTAATTCAAGCCGAAGCGTTTTATGAAAAACATGGAGGACGTGCAATTGTAATTGCAAGGTTCATTCCTATTATCAGAACTTTTGGGCCTATTGTTGCAGGCATTGTAAAAATGGATAAAGCAAAGTTCATGTATTTTAATATTATTGGTTGTTTAGCTTGGGTGGGAAGTATGCTATGCGCCGGATATTTTTTACAGTCTTGGATTTTAACTCGTTTTAATTTTGATTTAAAAAATCATTTAGAAGTGATTGTGTTGGGGATAGTTGGTATCACTACTTTGCCAATCATTATTAATTTGATTTCACATCGTACTAAAAAAGCATAATTCATAAATTTTCTTGCATGAACAATAAGCAAATTGGACTTTTTTCTTTGCCTGTATTTGTAGCTGCATTGGGCTATTTTGTTGATGTGTACGATTTACTATTATTCACTATTGTTCGTCAGCCAAGTGTGCTTGCAGTTGGGTCTACATTAGAAACCATCCTTGTAGATAGTGCGCATATCATTAACTGGCAAATGTCAGGATTGTTAATTGGGGGTATTTTATGGGGTGTGGTTGGAGATAAACTAGGCAGACTAAAAGTATTATTTGGTTCTATACTTTTATACTCTGTTGCAAATATTGTGACTGGCTATGTTCAAACAGTAGACCAGTATGCTTATTGCAGATTCATTGGAGGGATTGGACTTGCTGGGGAATTAGGAGCAGGTATTACATTGGTATCCGAAATGTTACCAAAAAATAAAAGAGGGCTTGGTACTTCTATGGTGGCAGGGATTGGTTTGTCTGGCGCTGTCTTTGCTTATTTTACATTTAAGTATACACAGGATTGGAGACTATGTTATAAAATAGGAGGCGGATTAGGCTTTTTTTTATTGGTCTTACGTGTGCGTGTTGCTGAATCCTTTATGTTTGAGTCTGTAAAATTGAGCAATGCTGTGAAGGGTAATTTCTTTATGTTTTTTACATCCTACAAAAGATTTTCAAAATACATTAAAGCTATTTTGATTGGTTTGCCAACTTGGTTTGTAATTGGTGTCATGGTGAACTATAGTAATAAATTTGCAACTGGTTTATATGGAGATAATTTAATTGATTCAGGCAAGTCTGTCATGTTTGCCTATATCGGTATTGCAGTGGGAGACTTATTAATTGGATGGGTAAGTCAATACTTTCAAAGCAGAAAAAAGGCATTATTCTTATTTTATATGCTTAGTATTGTAGGAATGGTATTATTCTTTAGCGCCTTCAACAATAGCGATAGTAGGATGTATGCCATATGCGCTTTCTTAGGCTTTAGCACTGGTTATTGGGCCATCTTCAATCAAATGGCAGCAGAACAATTTGGCACTAATTTAAGAGCTACTGCCGCAACCACAATTCCTAATATGGTACGAGGCGCATTACCCCTCATTAACTTTTTATTTTTAGACATATTGCAAAAGTCAATGGGTTGGACCATCGTGCAAAGTGGCATTGTTACTGGGTGTATCGTAATGGGTGTCACCATGCTTGCATTTGTTTTTACAGAAGAAACCTACCATAAGGATTTAGATTTTCTAGAGCAGGATCACCCTTTACCTTAATTTATATTTTTATAAATAGCAATAGATAAAATTGTTAAGCACTATGCGCTTATTATTCATCCGTTTTTCTTCTATAGGGGATATTGTATTCACCACGCCTGCTATTCGTTGCTCCAAGCAGCAGATACCAGGGGTAGAGCTCCATTTTTTAACCAAGGCTTCTATGAAAGCGGTTACTGAGGCCAATCCATATATCGACCATTTCCATTATTTTGACAAAGACCTAAATGCGACCATCAAGGATTTAAAATCATTTCAATTTGATTATATCATCGACTTGCATAAAAATTTAAGGACTTTCCAAATTCAAAAAGCATTGGGTGTACCTAGTTTGTCTTACCAAAAACTAAGTCTTCAAAAATTGCTATTGACCAAATTACATTTGAACTATATGCCTACTAGACATATAGTAGATCGCTCCCTGGATGCTTTATCAGCATTAGGTGTGGTGAATGATGGTAAAGGCTTGGATTATTTTATACCAAAAGAGACTGCGTTAAATGCTAATGCGTTACCGGCAAATTTTGAGTCTGGTTATATTGCTTTAGTAATAGGTGCATCCTACGCAACAAAAAAATTACCACTTAGTGCATTGCAAAATCTTTGTCATAAAATCCCATATCCAATCGTGTTAATTGGAGGAAAAGAGGATCAAGCACAAGGTGCAGCGATTGAAGCAATCAATCCAATTAAAATTTTCAATGCTTGCGGGAAATTTAATTTACACGAATCTGCATTATTGGTAAAGCAATCCAAGACGGTCATCTCACACGACACTGGTTTTTTATACATTGCTTGTGCCTTTCATAAAAAGACCGTGGCTATTTGGGGTGCCACTGCTCCGGCTTTGCAAGTGGAGCCTTATTATCCAACAGTGCAAGAAGAAAGTAAAAAAACTAACAACGAAATGTATTATAATGCGATTGTGCCCAATCTGCCATGTCAGCCTTGCTCCAATTATGGGACTAAACAATGTCCACAAGGGCATTTTGCGTGCATGAAAAAGCAAGACCTACAATCGATAGCCGATAAAGCGATCGCTTATTTTAAAGCAACGATTGGTTAGTCACTATTAAGTCGTCACCTGCTTAAATAAATAAAGCCTCGCATCGCGAGGCTTTATTTATTATTTTATACTTCTAAAAAGATTACAAAGTTTTCAATACGTCATTCATGCTTCTAACTGCATCTGCACTCTTATT
>CALPJR020000160.1 GCA_943323935.2 Bifidobacterium breve | reverse complement strand
GCAATGAATGCAGATTGTCTGATGGCAGTTGGAGATGCTACAGTTGCACTACCTAAGTTATTTCTAAAAGGACCAAAGAAATTATTGGTAGCACTCACGCTTGTTGCAGCAAACTTTACTAAAGCATCATCTGAAGTTTCTTTCATTGCAAGATTGGTATAATACAATACTGAATCTGCTTTGTAGATAGATTTATTAGATAAATGATGATGTGTTCTAGCCAATACACCATATACAAATTTCTTCCACTTAGCTACATTACCACCATACAAGAAAGCATCTCCAGTAGCCAATGCTGCTTGGCTTCCATTCTCGCCTGTTTTATTTAATAAATCCAAGGCTTCAAAAGAAAGTTTTCTAGCGTGCATATACACTTCTTCTTGTGTATCATATCTAAATGTAATTAGGTCTGTATTGAAGGCGTCTTTCAAAATAACTTCACCATGGTAATCGGTTAATGTTAACCAACTCCAAGCAAAAATTGCTTTTCCAACACCAGCTAATTCCCATTGCTTATTTTCCAAAGCCCAATCAATTAATTTAACATTGTTTTGTCCAATATCATAATAATGAGAGCGCCAGAAAGATTGTGCTACGTCGGCATTGGTATGACCCATTCTATCAAAGTTACTTTGCGTTCCAGCAAAAGCAAAGTTTTGAACATATGCACCAATGTATCTAATATCATGCATTGGTCCATGTCCACCATAGTTTCCGGCCATTGAGGCAACAATCTGAGGCATTAAAGTTTCTGGAGCCACCTTCACATCATAGTTCGGGTTTTTATAAGCCTCGTCTATTTTTTTAGAACAAGACGCCACTAAAACAATCAGGGCGCTTAGTACTAAAAGATTTTTAAAATTATATTTCATAAATAAAAGTTTTTATTGATTAAAAAGAAGCTCTAAATCCAAAGTTGAAACTAACAGGTGCGCCCATGTTTCCATAGTCAAAACCAAATCCACTAACACCACGGCTAGCAGAAGTTGTTGCGCCCACTGCAGGATCAGCTCCTCTATAATTGGAAATAAGAATTAAATCATTAATCGTTAAAAATACATTTAAAGTTTTAGCTAATTTATTCACATCACCCTTTAATAATTTCTTTATGTTATAGTTAAAAGTAAGATCTCTTAATCTAAACCAGTTCACATCTTTTTCGATAAATGCTTCTTCTGGCATCGTTGTATAAAATAAAGAATTTGTTTCTGGAGTGATTGAAATGTTGTTTAGCGTTGGCGTGGTTGTATTTTCTTTTCCGTCTCTTAAAACACCTGGCACAATTCTTGCAACACCTCTGTCTTTAGTAAGTGCACTTCTACCAATTACGGTTAAGTATCTTTCTGTCGCATTAAAGATATCACCACCCACTTTCATATCCCATAAGAAAGTGATTCTTAAATTCTTGTAAGTGATATTGTTTAACCAACCCAATGTGAAGTCTGGGTTACGATCACCTCTCACTTTAAAGTTGGCGTCAATCAAAGGCAAACCAGAAGTTGGATTGATTAAGATTTGACCAGCATTGTTTCTTAAATAACCATGAGAAGTAATAGTTGTTGTTGGACCACCATTGGCCAAACCACCTCTTGCATTACCATATACCCATGTATCAGAAATATAAAACTCAGGAACGTTAGGAGGTAATGAAGTTACCTTGTTACGCATTCTATTAAAGTTAAAGCGGGTATTCCAAGAAAAATTCTTGTTGCTTACAACTAAGTAATCTAATACAACCTCAAGACCTGTGTTTTCGTTTGAACCTACGTTCAATGTATTTAAAACGAAACCAGTACCATAACTTGCTCTAAAGTTTTCAGCAATCAAGTCTGTGTTTTCTGTTTTATAATAAGTTGCTTCTGTGCTTAATCTTCCATTTAAAAATTTCATCTCAGTACCAAATTCCATTGTCTTTTGACGCTCTGGCGTTAAGTAAGGATTTGCATTGGTGAAATCATAATAGTATCCAGCACCACTTCCGGTATTAAAGTTTAAGATAGATTGGTTGGCATATGGCGCACTAGAACGAGCCGTGCTTGCTATGGATCCTCTCAATTTCCAATAGTTTGCAACCTCCTTCACAATTGGGAAGATGTCTGACATAATCACACTCACACTTCCTGCAGGGTAGTTATATGCTCTGCTTGAAACAGGGAAGATAGAAGACTCCTCAAAACGGTGAGAGTATGTTAAGAACACTTTATTATCATAGTTCACTGCGGCTTCACCAAAATAAGCAGCTTGACGATTGATATTATAGTTTGGTAAACCAAAACGGTTCATATTGCTATTGCGAATTCTTGAAGCAACTGCAGTATTTCCACTATCTGTTCTGTTGGCATCTGTTATATTATTACCAAAAATTGAAGTGGTTTGTGTTTCATAATCCTGCCACATATTACCTATCATCAATCTTGTGTTAATTTTACCAAAGCTTTTTTTAGCTGTTGCAGTTACGGTGTGGTTGTAACCATAATATTTACGATAGTAGTTTTCTAAAGCCCCTTTTTGTGCACGGCTTAAGAAGTTAGATGCAGAATCCCATCTTGTATAACCATCTTGTTGGTAGGTATCATAACCAACTCTACCGTTGATTGTTAACCATTTTGTTGGCGTATAGTTAACAGCAAGTGTTGCTACCGTTCTTGTTAATTCGTCACGGCTTCTGTTTTTATACAAGTTAAAATAAGGATTGTCTAGTTCCGCATTTGGATCTCCTGAAAACAAACCTTTTTTAGTGCCGTTTGGATTTAACCAGTCTTCTGCATTATTGTCAACAGGCCAAGACAATAAACTTAAAACATAGCCTTTAACCCCTCTTAAAGGTTTGTCGTTAGAGCTCTTGATATAACTTATGCTTGGAGAAATTTCTAAAGTTTTTCCAATTTTATGATTGGTTACAATTCTGAAATTGTATTTTCTAAAATTATTAGTTGGTACAGGAGAATTTTCATCTACATAAGAAGCTGACATACGAACTGAATGATTTCCTTTACCATATTCTGCAGACAAATTATGGTTATTAGAAAAACTGGTTTGGAAAAAATTATGTAAGTTGTCGTATCTAGTTGAATTTTTATCTCCTTTTACTTCCCAAGGTAATCTTGGTCCAAAATAAGAAAAAATATTTTGTGCAACACCGTTGTTTCCTGCATCATAGTCTGACATGATTTCTGGATACCTAGTGTAGGTAGATAATCTAAAACTATTGTCGTAGCTCACTTTTACTTTACCTTGGCTATCACCACCTTTTTTAGTTGTGATGACGATTGCTCCAGAACTTGCTTGGCTACCGTAAAGGGCTGTCGCTTCTGGACCTTTTAATACTGTTACGTTTTCAATATCATTAGGATTCAAATCGGCAATACGATTGGTATAGTCATTTGATCTATTTTCGGTGGATACGTTGGCACTTGTTGGCTTTACAGCTAAACCTGTGTTTCTATTGTTTTCATTTACTGAAGAGTTATCAATGATCACACCATCAATAATGAATAAAGGAGAGTTGTCCAAAGACAAAGAGTTAAAACCTCTTAATACAATTTGATTACTTGCACCAGCCAATCCACTTGTAGGATTGATGGTTAAACCTGCGATACGTCCTTGTAATCCGTTTACAAAGTTGTTACGTTGTGTTTCGGCAAGTTCGCTACCTTTTACTTTTTGAACAGAGTAACCTAATTCTTTAGGATTACGCTTGATGTCCATTGCAGTAACTACCACT
>CALPJR020000159.1 GCA_943323935.2 Bifidobacterium breve | reverse complement strand
TTTGACCCAGGTATACAATTTGAAGGATTAATTGGCGGCGTAGAAAAAAATAATTTGCTCAAAGGCTCTAAAGGTTTGATTTTCCCTGTGCTTTGGAATGAACCATTTGGATTATCGATTGTGGAGAGCCTTTACTTTGGATGCCCCGTCTTTGGGACACCCTACGGTTCCTTAAAAGAAATCATTCACCCAAGCGTAGGTGTTACAAGCAATTCATTGAGTACATTTGTAGATGCCGTTCGAAATGCGGGACAATTTGACCCAAAAATTTGTCATGATTATGTGATGGCTCATTTCACCAGCGCTCAAATGACAGCTAATTATTTAAATAAATACGAAATGGTACTAAAAGGACATACCTTGAATCAAGTACCTCCTATTTTAAAAATGGTACAGACAGAGAAATTCCTGCCATTTTTGCCTTAATCAGGTTCAATTTAAAAAAGTTTTCGATACATGCCGCTACAACAGAAATATAAAGACCTAAGATTCGAGGCACTTTTTAACTCTGCATCGATGGGGATTATTGTAGTAAATGGCTTGGGTGATATCGTGATGTCCAATCATTTTGCAAATCAATTATTTGGTTACCAAGAGGATGAAATTGTTTCAGAAAAACTTGAAAAATTAATTCCCCAAAGATACCATCATGCGCATGTGCATCATAGAGATGGCTATATAGCTAAACCACAGGCAAGAACGATGGGATTGGGAATGACACTTCGTGCACAAAGAAAAGATGGTACAGAATTCCCGGTGGAAATTAGTTTAGGGCATTTTGAAACAGAAGAATCCAAATATGTCATTGCCTTTATTTCAGATATTACTAAAAGACATGAATCTGAAGCAGAAATAAGAAAACTCAATACTAGCCTGGAAGAAAAAGTTGCAAGTAGAACCGAAGAACTACAAAAAACTTTAGCTGAACTGCAAGCATCTAAAGAAAGTCTAACAATATCACTTGAAAAAGAGAAAGAAGTAAACGATTTAAAATCAAGGTTCGTGTCCATGGCTTCGCATGAATTTAGAACGCCATTAAGCACCATCTTATCCTCTATTTCATTAATGGCTAAATATGAAACAACCGAAGATCAACCAAAACGTGATAAACATATAGATCGCATTAAATCTTCTGTAAAAACATTAACAGATATCTTAAACGAATTTTTATCATTGGGGAAAATAGAGGAAGGCAAAGTAGAAGTTAATTTTGAAAGTTTTGATTTAACCCTATTTATTCAAGGCCTCACCAATGAAATGAATGTCATATTAAAAAATGGACAGGAATTAGTGCATACGCATCATGGCAATACAATTTGTTATTCGGACGCTGGTTTACTAAAAAATGTATTGATCAATTTAATTTCAAATGCAATTAAGTTTTCACCAGAAAATAGTAAGATCACAATTGCAACTACAATACAAAACGCTCAAACAGAAATCAAGGTCATTGACCATGGTATAGGCATACCAGAGAAAGACCAGGTTCATTTATTTGAAAGATTTTTTAGGGCAACCAATGTAACCAATATTCAAGGCACAGGTTTAGGATTGCATATTGTAGGCAGGTACATTGAATTATTAAATGGACATATTAGCTATCAAAGTCAATTAGAAGATGGAAGTGTGTTTTTTATTAAACTTCCCAATAAACAATTATAAAACAAAGCAGATGGAAAAAATTTTACTAATCGAAGACAATGAGGCATTAAGAGAAAATACTGCAGACATTTTAACATTAGCTAATTTTGAAGTTATAACAGCTGAGAATGGGAAAATTGGCATTGAAATGGCAAGAATACATCAACCAAATTTGATTGTATGTGATATTATGATGCCAGTATTAGACGGATTTGGCGTCTTTCAGATACTACATAAAGTCCCAGAATTACAACATATTCCTTTTATCTTTTTAAGTGCAAAAAGTGAGCGTAGTGATTTAAGAAAGGGAATGGAAATGGGTGCCGATGACTATATTACTAAGCCATTTACAGACGCAGAACTCATCAATGCCATTCATACAAGGTTAGAAAAAGTGAAGCATAATCGAACATTGGCAGTCAAAGGCATTGAAGGTTGGTATCAAATACTTACAGACCTAGGTAAGAAAGACGAAATGCATATTGCCTTAGAGCAACATGATATTGTAGAATATAAAAAGAAGCAAATTATATATGCAGAAGGTCAGCATCCTAATAAACTATATTATATAGAATCGGGGAAAGTTAAAATTTATAAAACCAGTGAGTCTGGTAAAGAATTTATAACAAGTTTATTGTCGGCAGGCGACTTCTTTGGACATATCCCCCTACTCGAAAATAAAACTTATGTCGAATTTGCTGAAACAATAGAAGAATCAGAGATTCGAAATATACCAAAAAGAGAATTTGAAGATTTATTAACCCAACACCAAGAGATCGCATTAAAAGTCATTAAATTATTGGCAAATAATATTGCCGAAAAAGAGGATCAATTGGTTGCACTTGCTTACCATAGTTTAAGAAAAAGAGTTGCAGATGCTTTATTAGCCTTGAAGAAAAAATACGAACAACCAGGTGATGCTGTATTTTCAATTGCCATTGCAAGAGAAGACCTTGCTAATATTGCTGGTACAGCGACAGAAAGTTTAATAAGAACACTCAGCGATTTTAAGTCCGAAAATTTAATTAGTATTAAAGAAGGTAAAATAACCCTGCTAGAAGTGAAGAAATTAGCTAGTTTATGTAACTAATCTTATTTGTTATTAAATGCATCTAATTGCAGATCAATCGCGTGCTTCCATTGTATAAATTCCTGTTCTAAATAACCTAATTGCTGTTTATCTTTTTTTAACTTCTGCTCATCTACTGTTTTAGAAGCCTTATACACTAAAAAATCTTTTTTAATTAATTGCAGTGCCACTTCTCTGTTTAAAATCTGTTGTTGAATTTCTTCTGCCCAAAGAATTATTTTAGATTCTACCATGGCATCAATATAGATAGTCATCTTTCTTTTTATGAAAGCCTGTTCCTCTTGGATAAAGTCTATTGTTCGGTTCAAAGACTCTAATTCTTGTTTAAAAAAATCTTTTTTCATTTTGATTAGTTGTGGCATGAAGCTACTGATCCCCCATTTTCAATCATTGGACTGATAAACGGTATACCCAAATTCATTCCTCTCAATATTAATACAATACCCATGCTAGTTAACATATACGGTAATGCTTTTTGTATGCGTTGTCTAAATGTAAAACCAATTACCTGGCTACCAAAAGCAACTAATAACAAAGCAGGGATCGTACCAAGACCAAAAAATGCCATAAATAAACCACTCTGTGTAACAGATTGATTCGCCCATGCCGAAGCCAATGCTAAGTAGATCATGCCGCAGGGTAAAAGCCCATTCAACAACCCTATGAAAAAGAAGGATCCTACTTTGTTTTGCTTTAATAATTTACCTAGGGTCGAAACAATGGGTTTTTGTATCCAATCTATACCTAAGAAACCTAATTTTCTTTTTGGGTGTAAATAGAACACCCATAACACATAAATAAGCATCAATGTACCAATAACAATACTTAAATGCTGTTGAACATTGTAAAATGGAATCTGTTTTCCAAAAAAACCAACGATCAATCCTAAAAAAACATAAGTCATAATTTTTCCTAAATGATATAAAATAGTTGAAACTAGTTTTTGAAACCTAGTTAAATGGGAAATAGGAAGCGCCATCACTAAGGGCCCACACATCC
>CALPJR020000158.1 GCA_943323935.2 Bifidobacterium breve | reverse complement strand
GATTTTGGTTTAGAAGAAGACTTGAGCTTAGAAGACGATGATTTATTTGATGAAAAAGACGAATTCGAGGATGACTTTTAGATGCTTATTTCTAGAGGATGCATCCTATACTTCGTTAATCGATATCCAGATATAAAGATTGTATTGAGGCCTGTAAAATTTCATTTTTATGGGCCTCAAATATTTTAGCCTCTTTGATAGGCAGCACAAGTGTATAAGCTTTACCAGTAGATAATTGCTGATCCATATTTGGATTCAATTCCTTTAGATAAGCTAAAGGCATCTTTAACCAAATGGCAATGGTTTTTGCATTGAACCTCCCAGTAATCATTATTTTTTCCATGCCTGCTGGTTCGGTACTTATTTTTGTCGGCGCAGCATTTTGATTTTTATCTAGTTCTGCCATGGATACCCCCTCGAAAATGGCATGTGTTGCGATGAATTTTTTTACATGATTTCTAGTTTCCAATGGTAACTCATATTGCAAAGCCCAAAAGTCTTTTGTTTTCTTTTTTTCAATCGCTTTACTAAGTCTTCCTGCACCTCCATTATAAGCAGCCACCACTAATAACCAATCTCCAAATTGCTGGTACAGTTCTTTAAGAATGGTTGCTGCGGCTTGCGTGCTTTTTTGATAGTCCATGCGTTCGTCGTTAGGAAGTAATTTCAAACCTAATCGAGTTGCTTCTGCAGGCATAATTTGCCAAGGACCAGCAGCACCAGCCCAGGAAATTGCTTGCGAACTTAAATGACTTTCTATGACACTCAAATATTTTAACTCCACTGGTATGCCATTGGCAATTAAAATTTCATCGTATAAATTAAAATAAGGTTTTGCCCAGGTTTTCATCTTTCTCAAACCTGCACCTTCTTTTTCCATATAGGATTGCACAAAACTGATTGCCTTGGGATGCATTTCGATGACAAAAGACTTGTCTTTATTAGGTACTTGTTGCACCGTGAATAAACTGCTAAAGCCAATTCTATTAAAACTCAAGCTATCTTGCGCAGTAACAGGATCAAAACAAAAAAAGATGCAATAAAGGAATAAAAATAGTCTCATTGGAAAGCAGCTATGATTTCATAAATGAATTTGAAAAATGGAGTAATGCCGACTCATTAAAAGAGGCGCTCATTACTTGAAGTCCAAAAGGCATACCATTTGAATGGGTATACAAAGGCAATGAAATACCCGGAATACCCACTAGGTTGGCATATACTGTATAAATATCGGCTAAAAAAATGTCTGTTGCTGATGGGTGTTCCATGCCTATTTTAAAAGCTGTCGTTGGTACCGTGGGCGAAATAATGAAATCGTATTGTTCAAAAACCTGATGGGTGAAATCCACTAATTTTTGACGGACCTGTTGTGCTTTAGTAAAATAAGCATCAAAATAACCAGCACTTAAAACAAAAGTACCCAATAAAATTCTGCGCTGTACTTCTGCACCAAAACCCTCTGTCCTAGACAAAGTATTCAATGCATTCAAGTCCTCCACATTTTTAGAAGTTCTGTGTCCAAATCGAATGCCGTCATACCTGGATAAATTACTTGAAGCCTCCGCTGTAGTTAACACATAATAAGTTGGTACAATATAATTTAATAAATCAAAATCAATCGCATCTACAGTATGACCAGCTGCGCGTAATTGTTCAATTTGATTTTCGATTTGATTTTTGATTTCAGGATCTAATCCTGGATGACTTAATGTTTCTTTAAAGTAGGCAATTTTCTTTTTTGCACGCACTGCATTAATGGCTTGACTATAAGCAGGTACTATTTGTGCAGAAACCGTGCTATCAAATTCGTCTGCCCCCGCAATCACTTCTAATACAATGGCCGCATCGGCAATATTTTTACTTAAAATGCCTATCTGATCAAAAGAGGAGGCGTATGCGATGAGTCCGTATCTTGAAATCCTTCCATAACTTGGTTTGAATCCAACTACCCCACAAAAATCTGCAGGCTGGCGTACAGATCCACCTGTATCAGATCCTAAACTCAACATACATAAATTCGCTTGCACCGCTACTGCTGAACCGCCAGATGAACCACCAGAAACCAAGGATTGATTGGCAGCATTTTTTACAGCACCAAAGGCAGAATTTTCATTGCTACTTCCCATCGCAAATTCATCACAGTTTTGACGACCAATAATAATCGCACCCGCTGCAAGTAATCTTTCAATCGCAGTAGCTGAATAGACTGCAGTATAATTTTCTAGCATTTTAGAAGCTGCAGACAATACATGCCCCTTGTAAGAAATCACATCTTTGATACCTACAACAACACCATGTAATGCACCCATTGGTTTTCCATCAAGTCTTTCTTGATCCAATGCATTGGCGCTTTCAATTGCCTCATCAGCAAAAACTTCTAAATAAGCATTTAGATTTTGTTGGCCTTTAATTTGGTCTAGATAAAATTGTACTGCTTGCGCACAAGTTGTTGCTCCGGTCTTTAATTGACCATGGTAGGTTTGAATGTCAGTGAAACAGAACATCGTTTTTTAAGAAGCTTTCTCGTCCTTTTCTTTTATACCTTCTTCGATTTCTTTTTTCACGTTATTTTTAGCATCATTGAATTCGCGAATGCCTTTACCTAATCCACGCATGAATTCAGGGATTTTACGACCGCCAAACATGACTAAAATAACTATACCAATAATTAATAATTCTTGAAATCCTAAGTTGCCCATAATGTATCGTTTAGAATGATAAAGGTAATGCAAATAGCACAAAAAAAGGTCCTCGAATAGAGGACCTTTATATAATTTAAGCGATTAGGCTTAGAATCTTTTTTCTTTAATACGAGCGCTCTTACCGCTTCTGTCGCGTAAGTAGTACAATTTAGCACGACGTACCTTACCTGACTTGTTTAAAACGATACCATCAATATTTGGAGATAAGAAAGGGAACAAACGCTCCACACCTACCCCATCAGAGATCTTACGAACGGTAAAAGTAGCTGTTGCGCCAGTTCCTTGGGTCTTAATCACATCCCCACGGAAACTTTGGATACGCTCTTTACCACCCTCTACAATCTTGTAGTTTACGGTAATATTATCACCAGCCTTGAATGCTGGATAAGATTTCTTTGCTGTTAATTGCTCGTGTACGAAGTTTACTGCTACGCTCATAATTCATTTTTTTGCGGAGGGCAAAGGTAGGGTTACCCATGCGATTCTCCAAATTATTTGACCCAAATATTAAAATCCCTGCTTTTTAGGGCCTGTTCTCCTAGTTATGCGCCTATCTAGCAATGTTTACAGCACGTTTTTCACGGATTACCGTTACTTTGATTTGACCAGGATAGGTCATTTCGGTCTGTATTTTTTGGGCAATTTCAAAGCTCAATTGATCAGATGATTGGTCTGTTACCTTCTCTGCTTCTACAATCACCCTTAATTCACGTCCAGCTTGGATGGCATATGCCTTCTCAACGCCTTGATAACCAAGTGCTAAGTTTTCCAAATCCTTGATACGTTGGATATATTGTTGCATGATTTCACGTCTAGCACCCGGTCTAGCACCGCTGATCGCGTCACAAGCTTGGATGATTGGTGAAATCACATATTGCATTTCCATTTCATCGTGGTGGGCACCAATGGCATTCACCACCGCTGGATTCTCGCCATATTTCTCCG
Source organism: Bifidobacterium breve (assembly GCA_943323935.2). The sequence goes on along the minus strand of CALPJR020000158.1, from coordinate 99 downwards.
CTAATTTAGCCCCTAATAAGGCGTGGCTTAATTCAGTTTCTTCGTCCGGAACCTTACCTATATCGTGTAATAAACCAGCTCGTTTCGCCACTTTCGGAT
>CALPJR020000157.1 GCA_943323935.2 Bifidobacterium breve | reverse complement strand
GCGCACTTGGTTTGGGACCAAGGGGTCGCAGGTTCGAATCCTGTCTTCCCGACCAAAAAAGAAAGCAATAGCCTCAACGAAAGTTGAGGCTTTGTTATTTCATGAATAAGCGATTCAAGCTCGCTTGAAATCGCGCATGAGTGAAATAACAAATAGCCTAATGAATGCATTCATTAGGCTATTGCTTTTATGCTTTTGCACCGAGGGAAGAAAAGGATGCCGGAGTGAAACGACGGCAATTCTACTTTTGTAAAAAGGTGATCCTGATTCACCATAAGTGAAAAATCATAAAAGCATTTCATACCCATAAAAGGTATGAAACATGGTCAATTTTATTATACAAAAAAAGTTAAGTTTTTAAGAAATTCTTTAACCAAGATAACTCTTAAAGATAGAAATCAACAAAAAGTAAAAAATATATTTATTTTAGAACCAGAATGGGGGAGAATATTTGAAAAAATATACTATTGAAAATATAATATAACCAATAAAACCTCCCTCAAGATAAACCTTACTGAGATAGTCGATACTATTTTTGTCAGTAAAAAAGGTATAATTAATAACAAGAGAAATCTGAATTAATAAAATCTCAATAAGAGGAATTTCAGTTTTTATAACTAGTTTAATTAAATAAACAAAAATTAGAGAGGAGAGAAAACCACTCAATATTGAACCAATAGTCGTTGGTAATAAAAGTATTAACGGAGATATAATCTTCTGGAGATAAAATAAAATACCTAAAACCCCTAAAATGGGAAATAAAATAAAAATTATTGTTTTCATAAATGTTAATTAAGGATACAGGATCACCGAACGAAGTGAGGTAATCCTTTTATGCCTTTCCCCTTGCCAAATGATTGATCATCCTTCTGCATTTTAAAACAGTTGTAATTAAACCTCCAATTGGAACTAACACAGAAAAAAGGGTAAGGGTGTTTCTGGTGGACTTGTCAATTAAATTATTGGAGTATAAGGTTTTAATTAAAGCAATAGAAAGTACCATTAAAATTAAATTAAGAATCAAAGCTCCGTAAAACTGTGTCATATTTTATTTTTTAAATTTTCAAACTAAGCACATTTAAAACTCGTTACTGCCCATCTCAACAAACTATTATTCTCATTGGGCAAATCTAATTTCTTTTTAATATTATATCTGTGATTGCGAATGGTTTTTTCCGAGAGGTACAATAAATCCGCAATCTCTCTACTCTTTTTTTGTTGGGCAATTAAACCTAGAATGATATTTTCCATTCTTGTTAAACCTCTGATACCTAATTGAATGGTTTCTTCTAGAATAAAAATTTTACTTTGTTCCATGGCTTATACATTGTTTAGAGTATAAACCTATCACATAATTATTTTTTTCAAATTAAACTAGTTTAAGAAATAGGAAAATAGACGAATAACTTAAACTAGTTTAATAAGCCTATTTATTTTTCAAGATCGGGCCTAGCACTTCAATTTTCCCATCAATCGCCTGCTCATTGTATTTTAATCCAAGTATATGCGCCACCATAGGATACACGTTGACGTTTTCAAAACCATCTATGGTTAGTCCTTTTTTAAAGGCAGGTCCCCAAGCCATAAAGCTTGCCCTCATGTCTACTTCTTTATTGTCAAATCCGTGTTTACCTTTTGTTGGTTTGCTTGTGCCAAGATTAAACACTTGATGAATCGTTTTAGGTACTAAAATAAGATCGCCTAATCGATTATACCTATCATCCGATTTTTTATAATGCCAATGGGCAGGTGTTTCATCTAATTTATAAGTCGTGAATCGGCTGTCTTGCTTTAAGGCCTGATAGGTAGGTTCAACCTTACTTGCATCTTTTGCATACAAATGCAATAATGCATCACTCCATGGTACTCTAAATTCATTCTTATCCACTGCTGCAGGTAATCCAATTGTATTATCTATATCAACAGTGGTCATACCATGATCTGAAACAAAAACATAATTGATTGGTAAGTTCAACGGCGCTAAAGCTGCTTGCAATGCATTGATACTACTATCCACAAATTGAACTGAATTCTTTACCCTAGGATCTTCTGGTCCATAAGTATGTGCATCATGATCTACATCTGGAAAATAAAATGTGATCATGTGCGGACGTCTATCTTCAGGAAGCATCAACCAGTTTTTAACCGCTTGTATCCTTGTGCCAATATTTGTTTTATCATTGTATATATAATGATAGGTTGGTTTGATGCCTTGTATATCGGCTTCAGAAGCCACCCAGAAAAAACTAGCCGAAAGCATTTTTTGTTGTTCTGCTAATACCCACAATGGTGTGCCTCCATACCATTTTCCTTCGCTTACCATTTTCTTATTCGCCATACTATATTGTTGACCAGTAGCCACATCGATATAAGTGTTGTCCACCAATCCATGGTGTGAAGGGTATAATCCAGTCACGATGGTATAATGGTTTGGGAAAGTGACCGAAGGATAGGAAGGTTGCATGTATTTTGCACGCACCCCATTTTGACTTATCGTTTGTAAAAATTTTGCATCATATTTTTCTGTAAAGTCTGCTCTAAAACCATCTGCAGAAATTAAAATCACATATGGTTTTTTATATTGACTTGGATCGTTTTTGGTCAATAGGTTAATTTGTTCTGTGGTGTCTTGGGCAAACAACGAACCTGCTAAAAGTATTTGCAATACAATCAATCTAAGGCTACAAAAAAACTTTAATTTATTTTTCATCGTATATTTTTATTGAATATTATTTTCATTTATCGATTTGAAATCTTTTGATGGATCAAAATACTTAATTGCATACTAAGCACTGCCACTAGCATACCTCCTCCAAGATCCATTGGAAAATGTTGTCCTAAATACACCCTCGAATACGCACATATCATTGCGAAGATAGTACCAATGGCGAAGATCCATTTTGTAGGAAATAAATAAATTGTTAATAAAAACAAAGTAAAAGCAGTCGCTGTATGTCCAGAAGGGAAACTATTCCAAGAATGCATCACCACGCCAGGCACAGTATGTATTTCATCTAAAGGTATCCCGCTTGCAATAGGTCTGCTTATTTTATCCCAAATAAAATTTTTAGGAATTTGCGTAATGAGCGTGGACAGTAAAAAATTAAGAATAATTAATTTAATGTCTTTTTTAAACAAAATAACTACAACTGATAAGTAGGGAATCCAAACCCATCCCTCTGCACCCCAGGTAGCCCATTTAAAAAATTGGTCCATGAATGCTCCTCCATCTGTATTCAACAATTGGAATACAGGAATCCTGCCAAAAAAAGCACTTAATCCAATAAGCAGCAATGCGCCCAAAATGGTTAAGTTTCTTGCCTTTTGATACAAATTTGGTGCTTGATCCAACATGGTTAAAAAAACTTTAGCTAGTACAAATTTACAAATGTTTAAGCCTCATGTCAACTAATTATAGGAATGGTTGTTATAACTTTACGCCACCTAATGAGCAAAATCAACGACAATATAGAAGTAATCGGTGCCAGAGAGCATAATTTGAAGAATTTTGATCTTTCTATTCCCAAAAATCAGCTGGTGGTATTTACTGGCGTGAGTGGAAGTGGTAAATCTTCACTTGCGTTTGATACCATCTACAACGAAGGGCAACGTCGTTACATGGAGAGCTTTAGCGCTTATGCAAGACAATTTATGGGCGATATGGAACGCCCAGATGTGGATCAAATTACAGGCTTGTCTCCAGTGATTGCGATTGAACAAAAAACAACCAATAAAAATCCTAGGTCTACAGTAGGCACGGTGACAG
>CALPJR020000156.1 GCA_943323935.2 Bifidobacterium breve | reverse complement strand
TACCCGCAGCATGGAGGATCGTGCTAAACAATTGAGTGAAGAAATTGATGATGTGAACCAACGTTTAACCTTGATTGCAAAAGCATCTAACCTTTCATTACAATTATACGGTTGGTATATTCAACATGGCCATGCACGTAATGACGATGACCGTGCGATACTTGATAAGATGATGCAGGATCCCGTATTAGAAACCATCAAATCATCCACAGGATTTTATGAACAGCTGTATCGTTTTCAATGTATGTGCTGGCACAGTTTTATCAATCAAGATTTTTTATTGCATTATCGTTATAGTCAAAAATGGGTAGACTTATACGAAGCCAATGAAAACATGAAAGGCATTGAGGCTGCTCAATACATCAAAGGGCTGCATAATTTAATTAGTGCGTTTTTTGATTTACGTAACCTACCAAAATTTAAAGACACAATTGCAGTACTCGAAAAGTTTAGTGAAGAGCCCATTGTATTGAACAATAAAAATAACCAGATACAATGCTTTGTCTATATCTATATTGCTAAAATCAATCAACACTTTTTAGAAGGCAGTTTTAGCGAAGGCTTAAACATGATTCCAAGCATGGAGGCGCAATTAAAAGAGATTGAACCATTCATTGATAGCCACCGTGTGTTGGTCTTTTACTATAAAATTGCATGTTTGTATTTTGGGGCTGGAGCACCTGCTAAGGCCATTGATTATTTAAACAATATCATCAATTGGAAATTAAATCTTCGTGACGACTTGCAATGTTATGCACGCTTATTGCACTTGATTGCGCATTTTGAATTAGGCAATATGGAAGTGGTGAACTACTTATCTAAATCGGTGTACCGCTTTATGGGTAAGATGGATAACCTTAGCACAGTGGAAGAAGTTTTATTCAACTTCTTGAAAAAATCGATTCAAAAATATGGACGTGCAGGTGTGGCTGGAATGAATAAAGAGGCTCTGAAATTAGCTTTTGAAGAATTATTAACCATACTTGGTCCATTGGAACATCATAAATTAGAGAGCCGCGCCTTTATGTATTTAGACATTATCTCTTGGCTAGAAAGTCGAATTCAAAATAAGGATGTGCAAACCATCATTAAAGAAAAGAGTGCTTCAAAAAAACAAGCTACTTAATAATTTGATGTGTATTCAAGTCGAATGCCTGACCGCTGTATAACATTTTAAATGGCTTGAGCACTTTGCCATAGGTTGCTTTTTGTTTGGCCCAGTCTTTTGCATCATAGACCATCACATAAGAATTACCCCAAACTTTAAATTGATTGCCTTCTACAATAATGGCTGTAGACTCATCTATCCCTACACCTAAATGATTAGGATAGGTTTCTATGACTGGAATTAAATCAAATTGTCTATTGCGCACCAATACATGTTGGTCGATATCTACATTTTGTATGAATGAAAATGCAGGCTGAAATGGAAATTTTTTAGTGAGGTCTTTTCTTGCATCTCCACCAACTAGTAATGCACCCATGATCGTCGCACCTGCAGAAGTGCCCATGATCACACCACCTCTGTCTAATAAAGCAAGCATCTCTTTATACAATTGCGTATTACCATAAGCTTCTGCAATTAAATCCTGGTCGCCTCCTCCAAAGAAAATACCCTTCGCTTTTCTTATGAGTGCGATATTTTCTGGGGCATCTGCTTTGGCCTTGTCTCTAGTATGAATAGTTGACAAATTCGTAAAACCTCTAGAACTAAATTTCACTAAATGCCCTCCCTCCTGAATATATTTTTCGTCCGATGTCGCAGTAGGAATATACAAAACAGGTTGGTCCTTGCCACCACAATGTGCTGCGAAAAATTCAAATAAAGAATCTGGAATGGATCCACCTCCAATGATGATTAATTTACCCTTGTAATTAAAATAAGGATTGGAAGGGGTTTGTGCGTTTACTTGAAAGACAGCTAAAAAAAATAGACCAGTGAGTACAATTATTTTTTTCATACAGCAAGCTTTGAATGATTTAGGTACAATATACATTTAACTATTGACTAAAAAGACATGATATAGTTGTATTGATCGCTTCCTACAAGTACATTAAGTCTATCTCTTTTTCAAAATTCGCAAGGATTTGCTTACGACGTATACTTAACTTAGGCGTCATCTCTCCTTTGTCAATGGTAAATTCTCTAGGTAATAAAGTGAATTTTTTTACTTGCTCTACCTGATTGAAAAATTGATTGTACTGTGCAACAACTGTTTCAAACATCGCAAATACCTTACTATCTTGAATGATGGCCTCATTGCTCGTATATTCAATGTCATTTTGCTTTGCCCATTCTCTTAATTTAGCAAAACTTGGCACAAGCAATGCACTCACCATTTTTTTATTGTCTCCAATTAAAACAATCTGTTCGATGAACGGACTTTCCTTCATCTTGTTTTCGATGGGTTGTGGTGCAACATATTTTCCGCCGCTTGTTTTAAACAATTCTTTTTTACGATCTGTAATCTTTAAAAACTTACCATCTATTATCTCACCTATATCTCCTGTATGCAACCAACCATCGATAATGGTTTCTGCAGTTAATTCTGGTAGTTTATAATAGCCCTTCATCACACTTGGTCCTGCTACACAAATTTCTCCGTCTGCCTCTAATTTCATTTGAACACCTTGTATTGGTAAGCCCACCGTTCCAAATTTCATATCACCAGGTGTTCTATAATTGATACTGATGATAGGACTATTCTCGGTTGGACCATACCCTTCATACACTGGTATTTGAGCTGCATTAAAAATGCGCAATAATTTTACCTGACATGCCGCACCGCCAGTAACAATGAATTTTACATTGCCACCTAATGCTTCTCTCCACTTACTAAAGATAATTTTGTTAGCAAGCTTTAATTGGAACTGGTACCATGCAGACCCTGGTATTAAATTATCATATTGTTCTCCTAAAGCAACTGCCCAGAAAAATAATTTGCGTTTAAGGCCAGTCAGCTCTTCGCCCTTCATCATGATTTTCTCAAATACTTTTTCCAATAATCTTGGCACAGTAGAGAATGCGTCTGGTGAAACTTCTTTTAAGTTATCGCCAATAGTGTCCATGGATTCAGCATAGTAGATACTCATCCCACTATACATATAAATATAGGAAGCCACTTTTTCAAAAATATGATTCAATGGTAAAAAGCTCAATACTTTTTGATCGGGCTTGTCTGGAAAAGGAAAACTATTTTTACCCGATTGTAAATTGAAATAAATATTATGGTGTGTCAACATCACACCCTTTGGTGTACCTGTTGTACCCGAAGTGTAAATAAAAGTAGCTACTTGTTCTACAGGTATTGTTTTTTTAATGACATCTACTTGTTGTAATAAATCTGCATCATTTAAACATAATTCTGACCAATGCTTTGCACCCTCTATACGATCAAAAGTGTAGACGGCTTTTAAACAAGGCACTTTGTCTTTAATAGACATCACTTTATTGTACAATTCTTGATTGCTCGCAAACATATATTGTACGGATGCATCATTCAAGATAAAAGTCAATTCTAATGGATTAGTGGTAGGATAAACTGGCACCCAGATCACACCAATTTGTTGTGTGGCCATATCGGCCATCAACCATTCTGGTCTATTGCTACTAATGATCGCAATTTTATCTGATCCCTCTGGCGTAAAATCATGTCCAGACAAACCAAGACTAAGTAATCCTGCACTTAATGCATTCACGGTTGAAGCCACTTCGGTTGTAGGATATTTTCTCCAACCGCCATTTTCTTTTGCAGCAAACATCGCTTC
>CALPJR020000155.1 GCA_943323935.2 Bifidobacterium breve | reverse complement strand
ATTTGCAGCATGGATTTTATTCAACAAGCTGCCAACGACTATGTAGCACATTATAGTGATGCCACACCGGACTATTTAAGGCCTATGTATGAGCAAACTATGCTAAGCCATCCTCATGCACATTTACAAAGCAACTGGAACCAAGGCGGTTTCTTAAGCTTTTTTAGTAAGCTGTTGTCACCTCAATCGATTTTAGAAATTGGCACATTTACTGGCTTTAGCACATTATGCTTGGCTGAGGGATTAACTGCTACAGGGACTTTAGATACCATTGAACTTAGATCTGAAGATGCAAATGCAGCGAGAATACATTTTAATGCAAGTGCAAAAGGACATCAAATCCTCTCCCATATTGGTGACGCCAAAATAATCCTACCTACCCTTACTAAACAATGGGATTTAGTTTTTATTGACGCAGACAAGACTGGTTATATTGAATACGTTAATTTAGTACTGCCTATGCTCTCGGATAAAGGTGTGATCATTGCAGACAATGTGTTGTTTCACGGACAAGTATTTGAAGAAAAAATAACTGGTAAGAACGCTTTAGCAATGCATGCTTTCAATGAATTTATTTTAGCACATAAAGACATTGAAAAAATTATGTTGACTGTTAGAGACGGATTAACCTTGATTAGAAAAAAATAATATGAAGCAACCTATACTTTTGATTTTGATTTTATGTATGACCATTCAAATTGGTTGGACACAAAACAATCAAATCACCATCGCTTATATCGCACAGTATAAAGCCATTGCGATGAAGGAAATGAAACGAACTGGCGTGCCGGCTTCGATCACCCTTGCTCAAGGAATTCTAGAATCCAATAGCGGCGAAAGTAATCTGGCAAAAAACCATAATAACCACTTTGGCATCAAATGTAAATCGGATTGGACAGGCGCAAAAGCGTATCAAGATGATGATACAAAACAAGAATGTTTTAGGGCCTATGAGACAGCTGAGGTATCTTTTAAAGACCATTCTAATTTTTTAAAGAATAGACCTAACTATGTGGATTTATTTTTACTAGATCCGGTAGATGATACTGCATGGGCCTATGGACTTAAGAAAGCTGGGTATGCTACTGCATCCGACTATCCTAAAAAACTATTAAAAATTATAGACGACTACGAGTTAGCACAATACAATTTCCCAGAGCTTGAAAATGAAATTGAAGTGGAAGAAGCACCCGTAAAAAAGACTATTGTTGATACACTAGTCAATAAGACAAGTTCTGATACACCGGTTACTAAGGTCGTTCTTGATACACCTATTAAAAAGGAGCATACTGATACACCCGTAAACAAAGTGCTTATTGATACACCCGTAAAAAGTTTGAATAAGCCTGCAGGTATTGCTCAAACGAATACCATAAACAATTTGGCGCCATTGCCTACAAAGGCATTGCCTACACAAACATTGCCTGCTGTTCAAAAAGACACGATTAAAAAAGAACCTCTAAAGACAGATTCAACTAAGGCATCTACAATTGAGCTCCCTGTTATATCGAAAAAGCCTTCTTACAATTATCCCGAAGGGCAATTTAGAATCAATCAAGTGCCAGTAATACTTGGAAAAGAAAAAATGTCTTTTATAGAGATCGCACTTAAATACAAAGTACCATTGTATAAATTATTTGAATACAATGATATTAGAGCTTCGATTCTTTTGGAAAGCGACCAATTGATTTTCCTTGCTCCAAAAAAGAAGGCTGGCGCTACATCGTTTCATATTGTAAAATACAATACTAGTTTACAAGAAATTAGCCAACTAGAAGGTGTTCAATTGAGTCTATTAAAATTATATAACCCTCAATTAATTGAGCCTTTAAAAGAAGGCACACAAGTAATATTATTTAATAAAAAGAAATAACATGTCTACCATTCAAGTTCTAGATAAAACATTTGAACCCTATTTAAAGGAAGCAGCCATTCAAGAAAAAATTACCGAACTAGCAGGGCAATTAAATAAAGACTATGCTGGGAAACGTCCACTATTTTTATCCATTCTAAATGGCTCCTTCTTATTTACCGCTGATCTTTTCAAGCAAATAACAATAGAGGCAGAAGTGAGTTTTATTAAATTAGCATCCTACAAAGGCACTAGTTCAACTGGCAATGTGATTACTGCAATAGGATTAGATATCAATGTAAAAGACAGACATATCGTTATTTTAGAGGACATTATTGACACAGGCAAGACTTTACATCACTATCTTCCGCAATTAGATAGCATGCAACCTGCATCTGTTAAAATTGCAGTATTGCTCAATAAAAAAGAGGCTTTGCAATACCCAGTTCAAGTACATTATACCTGTTTTGACATTCCTAATAAATTCGTAGTGGGTTATGGATTGGATTATGATGGCTTAGGCAGAAACAGTAAAGACATCTATCAATTAAAAGCATAAATAAAAAAGGGACAAGTAAATTTGTCCCTTTTTTATGTTCTTATTTTTAACTTACTTAAAAGCTTCTTTTACTTTATCATAGAAACTTTTATCCCCTTTGACAGGTTTAGGTTTAAAGTTTTCACTTTCTTGCATTTTATTCAAAGCAATTTTTTCTTCTTCACTTACTTCTTGTGGTGTCCAAATATTCACATGAATCAATTGATCCCCCTTTGCGTATCCTTGCACTTCTGGGAATCCTTTTCCTTTTAGTCTAAATATTTTACCACTTTGTGTACCTGCTGGTATTTTAATTTTTGCACGACCATCAATCGTTGGTACTTCAACATTTGTTCCAAAAATGGCGTCTGGAATCGTAATGTATAAATCAAAAGATACATTCAGCCCATCTCTATGTAGGGACTCGTGCTGCTCTTCCTCAATCATGATAATTAAATCTCCCGATGATCCACCACGCTCACCTGCATTGCCCTTGCCTGACATGCTTAATTGCATCCCGTCTTGCACACCTGCTGGTATATCAATTGAAATAGTTTCTTCACCATATACCCTTCCCTCACCCTTACAAGGAGGGCATTTCGCAGTCACTGTACTTCCTTCTCCATTACATGTTGGGCAAGTATTCACGGTTTGCATCTGCCCTAAAAAAGTATTGGTCACTTTTCTTACTTGACCAGAACCCTTACAAGTACCGCAAGTTTGTATACTAGATTTATCTTTAGCCCCATTGCCACCACAAGTTGTACAAAGCACATGCTTCTTTACTTTTACTTGTTTATTCACCCCATTCGCAATCTCTTCGAAATTCAATTTTAATTTAATTCTTAAGTTACTTCCTCTTTGGCCTCTTGCTTTTGCACCACCTCTTGATCGGCTTTGTCCACCGCCAAAAAATCCGCCAAACATATCATCACCAAACACATCCCCAAACTGGCTAAAGATATCATTCATGTCCATACCGCCACCGCCGTATCCACCACCACCGCCAGTTCCAGGTCCAAATGCTTGATGTCCAAAACGATCGTATTTCGCTTTCTTATCTGTATCACTTAAAATTTCATAGGCTTCGGCTGCTTCTTTAAATTTTTCTTCTGCAGCCTTATCACCAGGATTTCTATCCGGATGAAATTGCATTGCAACTTTACGGTAAGCTTTTTTTATTTCATCTGCAGAAGCAGACTTGCTCACACCTAATATTTCGTAAAAATCTCTTTTTGACATACTGCTTTGTTTATTTGCCTACCACCACTTTTGCAAAACGAATAATTTTATCGTTCAAATAATATCCCTTTGTTACTTCATCAATGACTTTACCTTTTTTTGAAGCATCCGGAACAGGCACTTCTGTAATGGCTTCGTGTAATT
>CALPJR020000154.1 GCA_943323935.2 Bifidobacterium breve | reverse complement strand
TATGAAACACATTAAAAGCGGTATTAACAATTTAGACATACAGATTTTTTTCAAAAATATGCATAAATAGCCACCACATCTCTGTAACTTTGCGCACAGAATTGAAATAATATGTTAATAGGATTACAAAATGTAACTTTTGAGTTTGGGGCTAGAGCAATCGTAACGGATGCCACTTGGCATATCCAACCGGGTGAAAGAATTGGATTAATTGGTTACAATGGAACAGGAAAATCAACCCTATTAAAGCTTTTGGTTGGACAATACACCCCTTCAAAAGGTACCGTAGAAAAAGGCCGTGACACCACCATAGGTTATTTGCACCAGGATTTATTGAGTTTTGATACAAGCGAAACCATCACCGAAGTCGCCTTAGGTGCTTTTGAAAGAGTACGAGCATTAGAAAAAGAAATTGAAGCACTTGGTATCGCATTAGAAGCCAATCCAGAAGACAATGATATTTTAATTAAATACACAGATGCTTTACATGAATTGGATGTATTGGATGGTTATAATATTGAACATAAAGCCGAGGAAGTTTTACATGGTTTAGGTTTTACCAATAAAGATTTAATACGTCCTTATAAAGAATTTAGTGGTGGATGGAGAATGCGTGTGCTATTGGCTAAAATGATATTGCAAGCTCCTGATGTACTTTTACTAGATGAACCTACCAACCACTTAGACTTACCAAGTATTGAATGGTTAGAGAAATATTTATTGCATTATAAAGGCAGTGTGGTGATTGTAAGTCACGACAAATACTTCTTAAATAAAATGGTGAATAAAATTGTTGAAGTATACCAACAACAACTTAATTTTTACACTGGAGATTATGCGTATTATGAAGTAGAAAAAGTGCAACGTGTAGAGATACAACAAAGGGCTTTCGAAAATCAACAAGACTATATCAGACAACAAGAACGTTTTATAGAACGTTTTAAAGCAAAAGCATCTAAGGCTGCACAAGCACAGTCGATTCAAAAAAGATTAGACCGTTTAGATGTGATTGAGGATGTGCAAATTGAAAGACCAAATATCAGGATCAATTTTGCGGTTGATAAAACACCAGGTAAAGTTTTAGTTGACTTAAAAGGTGTCAGTAAAGCCTACCCTGCCCAAACCATTTTAGAAAATGCATTTGCAGAGATTGAAAGAGGAGATAAGATTGCTTTGATTGGTGCCAATGGTAAAGGAAAGTCTACCCTATTAAGGATTGTAGCGGGCATGGAAAGCTATGAAGGGGAAAGAGTTTGGGGGCATAACGTAGATGAAAGTTTTTATGCACAGCATCAATTAGAATCTTTAAACTTGAACAATACCATTTTACAAGAAGTGCAAGAATGTGGTACTAAAAAAACAGATTTAGAACTTCGTGCATTGTTAGGATGTTTCTTGTTTGGTGGAGATGAAATTGATAAAAAAATTAAGGTATTAAGTGGAGGAGAAAAAGCAAGGGTTGCATTAACTAAAACCATTATTAGTAAAGCCAATTTTTTAATGCTAGATGAGCCTACGAACCACTTAGATATGGCCACTGTGGAGTTATTGGCAGAAGCCTTGACAAAATATGATGGCTCAATTATCTTGGTGAGTCACGATCGTTATTTTATTTCAAAAACTGCGAATAAGATTTGGGAAATTGAAGATGAACAAATTATAGAATTTAAAGGAGATTATGCAGAATGGGTTGCTTGGAAAGAAAGAATGGCTAAGCAAAAAGCACAATTAGCAGAACCTATTAAAAATGTAGGTTCCAAGGATATTCGCAAGCAAGAAGCAGCAGTAGTTGCAGAAGTGAAACCTCACGCTATTGACAAAGATTTGCAAAAGCAAATTCAAAAATTACAAAAAGTCATTGCACAAATTGAGCATAATATAGAAACCTTACATACAGAAAAAACAGCTATTGAATTAGAAATGGCCAACCCCGCTATTTATTCTGATCCTGCCAAAATGCATATTGTAGAAAAAAGCTACCAAGATAAAAATGCATTAATTAGGTCTATGAACAAGGAATACGAGATTGCTTTTAACGATTTATTGATATTAGAAAGCAAATAAAAAGGGTTAAATTTATTTTAAATAAAAATTGGACATGGAAATTTTAATGGTTCGACCTTTTCAATTTTATTTTAATCAGCAAACGGCAGCCAATAATTTTTTTCAATCAAATATTGATATTGAAAATGCCAATGAATTAGCCATTGCCGAATTTGATGCTATGGTGGAGCAATTAGGTGCGCATCAAATTAAAGTAAATGTCATTCAAGACACAAAAGACCCTCCCACCCCCGATTCTATTTTTCCCAATAATTGGATTTCCACCCATACGGACGGCACGCTTTGTTTGTATCCCATGTATGCAGAAAATAGAAGAGCTGAAAGAAAATTAAGTGTGATTGAATTTTTACAAACGAATTATAAAATTGAAAACTTACTTGATTTAACCGATTTAGAAAAAGAAGGAAAATTTTTAGAAGGTACAGGCAGTATGGTACTCGATCACCAAAATAAAATTTCCTATGGTTGTTTATCGGAGAGATTAGATAAAGAGGCATTTACCTACTGGTGCGATAAAATGCAATTCAAACCTATTAGCTTTAAAGCAGTGGATGATAAAGCTCAACCCATTTATCATACCAATGTAATGATGTGTATAGGCAATCAATTTGTAGTGATTTGTTTAGAGAGTATTCCTAATGAACTAGAAAAGCAAATTGTGCTTGAAAGTTTTTTACAAACCAACAAAGAAGTCATTACTATTAGCCAGGATCAACTGAATCATTTTGCAGGCAATATGTTACAAGTATTTGACATAGACGAAAAACCTCATTTAATCATGTCGGAGCAAGCCTATAAAACACTCCATGTAGCACAGCTAAAAAGCTTAGAAAAATACAACCCGATACTTCCCATCTCTATACCCACCATTGAAGCCCTAGGGGGTGGTAGCACAAGATGTATGATGGCTGAAATCTATTTAAGCCCTGCCTAATATTGAATTAGGTGCTGTAATGGTTTGATTGAATACACTTTAGAAGGTTTTTTACCCCTTATTAATAACAGACGTTAGCATGACAAAACTGTTTATAAATTGAATGGAAAATTGCTTTCAATTGTTTAATTTTGGGGCTCCGTTCTATTGGTAACCAATTGGTTTATTCTTGTAAATCAATCCATTAAATGACAAATTGAATCAACATGTCTACTAAAAAAGTACATAAAATTGCTGTTTTAACATCTGGTGGTGACGCCCCAGGTATGAATGCCGCTATTAGAGCAGTCGTTAGAACGGGTTTATACCATGGTTTGGATGTATTTGGGGTGACTAGAGGATACAATGGAATGATTGAGGATGATATATTTCAAATGGATTCAAAGTCGGTAGCCAATATCATTCAAAGAGGTGGGACAATTTTAAAAACAGCAAGAAGTAAAGATTTCTTTGAACCCGAAGGACGAAAGATTGCTTACGAAAATCTTAAAAAAAGAGGCATTGACGGCATCGTAGTTATTGGTGGAGACGGAAGCTTCAAAGGGGCACAAAAATTTAGCAATGAATTCGATATTCCTTGTATTGGAATACCAGGTACCATAGATAAAGACATTGCAGGTAGTGATTTTACCATCGGTTTTGACACGGCTGTCAATACCGCTGTAGAAGCAATCGATAAAATTAGAGATACGGCGGATGCACATGATCGCTTATTTGTGGTTGAAGTGATGGGACGTGACGCTGGGTATATTGCTTTACATAGTGGTATTGCGACTGGT
>CALPJR020000153.1 GCA_943323935.2 Bifidobacterium breve | reverse complement strand
TTTTTTAAGCAACATCCTCAAATCAATCCATATCAATACACTGTCGTTAAGGAACAATCTTTTCAAAAAGTAGCTGTGACTTCGGCCCATCCTTTAGCAAGTATGGTGGGTGCCGCAATGATGAAAGACGGAGGTAATGCATATGATGCTGCCATAGCAGTTCAATTTACCCTTGCTGTAGTCTTTCCTGCAGCAGGCAATATTGGCGGGGGTGGATTTTTATTGTCTAGAAACAAAGCAGGTGTTTTAATGGGCATAGACTTTCGTGAAGCAGCTCCAGGTAAAGCAGATAGAGATATGTATTTAGATGAAAAAGGCAATCCAATAGAAGGCATGTCTAAATTAGGCGCATCAGCATCTGGTGTGCCAGGCAGTGTTGCAGGTATGTTTAGCGCGCTTCCGTATGCTAAAATGACCATGAAACAACTTTTACAACCCGCCTATGAACTAGCAGCTGGTGGATTTGTGATCACAGAAAGTGAAGCAAGAAGTTTAAACGCGGAGCGAAAAAACTTTATCAATCTTAGCGCCCAAGCATCTGCCTTTACAAGAAAAGAAAATTGGAAAGCGGGTGACACTTTGTATCAACCAGAATTAGCTGCTACCATCCTTCGTATTCAACAAAAAGGTAAAGCTGGATTTTATGAAGGCGAAACTGCTAATTTGATTGTGAAAGAGATGAAAAATAGTAAGGGCGTAATTAGTTTGGATGATTTAAAGAATTATAAGCCAAAATTTAGAAAGCCGATTGAATTTGATTACAGAGGACACCATATCATCAGCTTTGCACCTCCATCAAGTGGTGGTATTTTGATCGCACAAATGATGCAAATGATTGCTCCATATCCAGTATCAGTAATGGGTGCAAACACCTTTGAATCAGTGAGCTTAATGGTAGAAGCTCAAAGAAGGGCTTATGCTGATAGAGCAGAACATATGGGTGATCCTGATTTCTGGAAAGTACCTACTACCACTTTAACAAGCAATGCTTATGCACAAGAACGTATGAAAGACTACCAGCCAGGTGTTGCAGGAAATAGTAAAATGGTTCAAGCAGGTGTCGTAAAGGAAAGTGAAGAAACAACTCATTTTAGTGTAATTGATGAGGCTGGTAATATGGTCGCTGTTACCACCACGCTAAACGGTTCTTATGGTAACAAAACAATTGTTGGAGGAGCTGGTTTCCTTTTAAATAACGAAATGGATGACTTTAGTATTAAGCCAGGTGTGCCTAATATGTATGGCGCATTAGGTGGGGAAGCCAATGCAATTCAACCTGGAAAAAGAATGTTGAGTTCAATGACACCTACCCTTGTTACAAAAAACAATCAACCATATATCACTATTGGTACTCCAGGAGGCACCACCATTCCTAATCAAGTATATGAAGGCTTAGTAAATATCATTGACCATAAAATGACCTTAAAAGCTGCCATTGATGCCCCTAGATTTCACCATCAACATATTCCTGATAACCTAAACGTTGAAGCAGATTTTCCAGAACAAACAATCAACGCCTTAAAAGAAAAGGGATACATCGTTAATAAAAGAGGTGCATTTGGAAGAATGGATGGCATCATGATCTTACCAAACGGGAACAGGGTTGCAGCAGGTGATAAAAGAGGTGACGATAGTGTTGCTGGGTATTAAAGTAATTATAATAAAAAAACAAAACCCCCTTGCTTAAAAATAAGCTCATTTATATTCGTGTGCTGATAGCTGGTTTTGTGGGATTGCTTTTGCTCTCCTACTTGCTATTGCTTTTGCCAATTGTGCAAGAAAAAATTGGTCAACGGATTGCTGCGAATTTTAGCCAGTCCCTGGGCACAGAATTTAAATTAGAGGGTTTAAGTTTTTCTTTATTAAACAGGGTCGATATCAAAAATGTGCTTATCAGAGATCAACAAAAAGATACTTTGTTATTTGCACAAACGCTTAAGTTAAGGTTATCTGACTTGCTTTTTTCTAGCAAGGACCCAGTGCTTGGTTATATTGGTTTAGAAAAAGCAAAAATCTACCTACACAGAAAAACGCCTGTATGGAATTACCAGTTTATAGTGGACTACTTTAAATCAAATGATACGAGTAAGTCATCCAGCCAGCAATTTGATTTAAAGAAAATAGATTTCTCTAATTTTCAATTCATCCAAGACGACGAGTGGATAGGTACTACAACAAAATTAGAATCGAAACACCTGATTGCGAATTTCAACCAATTTAAAGGCAAAGAACTAAACATTGAAAAAATTATATTAGATAAACCATTCTACTACTATTTAGATAAACCAGGATTAGCACCAAAAAGAAAAGCAAAAAAGTACCAGCCTCGAAAAAATGAAATGTATTTTAGTGAAAATGGATTAAATATACTTGCTAAAAAAATTGAAATTGTACAAGGGAAAATATGGATTGAATATGGGTTTGGCAATCCTGTTCCTTTTTTTGATGAAGAGCATATTCGAATTCAAAACTTAAATGCCACAATCGACAATGCCAATTTTTTGGCAGACACTATCAGCGCAAATGTTCAATTGTCCTTAAAGGAAAGATCAGGGTTTGTGATCAAAAAATTGTCTACTAAATTTAGAATGACCCCACAAATCATGGAATTTGCTGCATTGTCATTGAAAACAAATAATAGTAGCATTGGTAATTATTATGCCATGGAATACCAGGATTTTATTCCTGACTTTAGGGAATACATACATAAGGTAAACATGAAAGCAACTATTACTAAGTCTATTGTTGCTTTTGATGACATTGCCTTTTTTGCACCAGCACTCAATCATATAGATCAAAAAATTGCTACTAATTTCCGTTTTGATGGGACAGTGGATGAATTTAATGTGCAAGAACTAGGTGCACAGTATGGTCAGTCTTTTGTGAAAGGTGCTATTTCAATGAAGGGACTTCCCGACATGAAGCAAACAATGATTCAAGTGAATCAATTCAATGCTAAAACCAATATCCAAGATCTAGGTAGTTGGATACCCGAAATCAAAGATTTAAAAAATCTGCCGCTAGAAACATTTGGCAATCTTTACTTAAAAGGAGATTTAACTGGTACCATCTATGATTTTATCACTAAGGGATCTATTGGTACAGATATTGGATCGGCTGTCACCTCCATACGATTACAATTCCCTTCTAACAGCGAGCCAGTCTATGAAGGCAGTCTTGTGGCAACAAAATTGAATGCAGGTAAATTATTTAAAATGCCTTCCTTAGGACTTTTAAATTTTACTGGAAAAATTGCAGGTAGTTCTTTTAATCTAGACAAGATCAAAACCAATATAGAAGGACAGATTGACTCTATACAGTTCAATGGATATACCTATGCACAGATACAAACCAATGGTATACTACAAAAGCAGGCATACAACGGATCCATTAAAATCAAGGATCCCAACATTAACTTCATTAGCAATTTGGAAGTTGATTTTAAACAGAACACCCCTACTTTTAACGCAGTGGGTGATTTAACCAATGCCAATTTAAGTGCCCTGCAATTTTCAAATAACCAAATTCAATTAACTGGCTTATTGGATGTAAATTTTACGGGTTCCAATATCGACAACTTCATAGGCTCAGCTAAATTCTACAATGGAAAATTAAAAAGTGCCACCAATAGAATCAATTTTGATTCTGTCTCTCTAAAGTCTAGCATTACAAATGGCAATAAGCAAATCATATTGTCAAGTGACGATATACAAGCTAGCATATCCGGTAAATTTAATATCGATCAATTACCAAATAGTGTTCAATATTTTTTACAAGGCTA
>CALPJR020000152.1 GCA_943323935.2 Bifidobacterium breve | reverse complement strand
GGCTAGAACAGGCTGTATCTTGCTTAAACGCATCTAATATCCTTCGAATCTCAACTGCTGTAAATGGAGTCCTATTTGGGTTTTTGATTGTTTTATTTCTTTTGTTGTTTACTGATAAAAGCGGGTTAATGTCCCATATTTTTTGAACAATTAACCAGTTAGCAAAGCTTTTAAGAATTGTTAACCTTCTGTTATAGGTTGTTGAACAAAAAGTTTCTGCGTTAAACTTTTTTACGATATTATTTTGTGATACTTGATTCCACTTCCTTAGCATATTTCTTGTTGCATTGTAGTTGGTATGAATTTCGCAATCCATTTGTTTGAATTCCTTGACCCATTCTTCAAATAGGGATACAAAGCTTTTACTAATTGTTGGTTTTAATGCAACCTTGCCTGTATAATTAAATAATGTTTTGTCAAAGTTATTGACAAGTATGTCCTGCTCAATTTTAAGAGCAATTATGCGCGCTTGAATTAAATTTGACTTAGTGTATGCGCCCAAACTTAATGAGTGTCTGTTAGCCTTATAACGCCACCTTAATCTGATTCTTCCTTCTGCGTTGATGATTGAAACAACACCTTTTGAATTTTTCTGTCCCATTTCTGTCCCAAAATTTGCTTTTGAACCAGATTTTTACAAGTTTTAATGATTTTGGCTATCAAAAAGTAGGCTTTACAAAGTGTTGATTTTATTGACCTTATCCCTTGCTATTTAACCATTTGAGCTTAGTTTTACACCCTTCAGGGGAATTAGCTCAGTTGGTAGAGCGCTTGCATGGCATGCAAGAGGTCAGCGGTTCGAACCCGCTATTCTCCACAAATATTTTATTGATTCATGAGTTGGTTTAAAAAATTTCATTTTAGAATAATTGGTATTATACTTTTTATTTTGATACATAAGGTTGGGTTTGCTCAAGTGGCACCTTTCAAGTTGACGATTGTTGATAATAAAAATCGAGCGATTGCATTTGCCAATATCACTATTCAGATGATTGATAGTACGATGCCCAAAAATCAAGTTGCGGATAGCAATGGGATAGCCAATATAAGCTTACAGCCTGGGAAACTATATATGCTAAAAACCAGTGCAGTAGGATATCAAATGGATAACAGGACAATTAAGTTTGAAAATTTAAATAGTTTAAAGATTCAACTTAAGGAAACAAATGGTCAATTAAAAGAAGTCGTGGTGACCTCTACTAAACCTTTGATAAGACAAGAGGATGATAAATCGGTGGTAGATCCAGAGCCTTTAGCAGCTGCGTCGACCAATGCATATGAGACAATGGAAAAAATTCCAGGTATTTTCATAGACCAGGATGGTAATATTTATTTAAATGGATTGTCCCCAGCAGGTATCCAAATCAACGGAAGAGAGTTAAGGATGAGCGCATCAGATATGGCCACCTTATTAAAAAGCTTACCACCAAGTTCCATTCAAAAAATTGAATTAGTAAGGACGCCTTCTGCAAAATACGACGCATCTGGTGGTGGTGGCGTGGTGAATATTGTTTTGAAAAAAGGGATCAAGATTGGTTTGAATGGGTCCGTGAATACTGGAATGAATCAAGGCGTTTATGGGAACCAATTCATTGGGCTTACATTAAACAATACTACAGATAAATATAATTCCTATTTGAATACACAGTACAACCAGAATGATGGTTATAGTATTGTGAATACAGATCGTTTTTTATCTATCGATACGGTGTTGAAACAAACTGCAAAAACTTTGAGCCCTAATAAATCAGCTTATATTGGATTTGGCTTGGGTAGAAATTGGACAGATCGTTTTGAATTGAACTATGATGCAAGGATAAGTGGACAATCATTTCTTAATTCCACCAATAACGAGTCCTTACTTGTAAAAAATGCAAAGCAAAACCTAAGTGCGATTGGGTCATTGGTGAATAATGATGGGTCGAATTTTAATTTGAACCAATCCGTAAGATCCAAGCTTAAATTAGATTCTTTAGGTGGAGAATGGACGATTGATTTTTCGTATAATTTAATTAGGTCTTCAACAGATCAACAATATAATAACACACTACTTGCTGGTGGATTTGTTTCAAAAGGATTTGGTGATTTTTCAAATGATAGAGATTTTTATACTTATCAAACAGATTATAAAAAAAAGTGGAAAGGGATTACCGTTGAAACAGGGGTAAAATCAAGTTTATTGTATTTTAAGAATCAAGCTAATTATCAAAAGGATTTGAATGGGAAGTACATCAAAGATGACTTTAGAACGAGTAAGTATACATTTAAAGAACAAATTAATGCAGGGTATATTCAGGGTTCTAAAACCTGGGGAGCAGTAGTGCTTAAAGTTGGAACTAGGGTAGAGCAGACCATCATGCAAGGTGAACAAAAAATTCCTTCTGACACTTCATTTTCATTGAACCGAACAGATGCTTTCCCCTATGTGTTTTTAAGTCGTAAACTATTTAAAATTTCAGGCTATGAATTGCGAGGCTATTTGGTGTATCGTAAGACCATCAGTAGGCCTAGTTATGAGTTTTTAAATCCTTTCCCAAAATACATTGATCCATTTTTATATGAATCTGGCAATCCGAGTTTAAAGCCTCAATTCACTTCTAATTACGAGGCCAATATCAGTGTGGATGACAAACCAATATTTGCTTTTGGGGTAAATGAGACCAAAGACATTTTTACAAATGTGTTGTATCAATCGCCCACCAATAAACAAATCACTTATCGTACCTATGATAATTTAGGTAAAAGTAGAGAGACCTATTTTAGAGGGATTGCAGTGATTCCTCCAGGTAAAGCTTTTTTTGCTGTAGTTGGTGCCCAATTAAACCACAATGTTTACAATGGTATTTATGAACAAAAACCAATTGTTTTTGATAAAGCCACTTGGACATTCTTTACTTTTCAGTCTTTGAAATTAGATAAGCTTTCTACCTTCACTATCAATGGATTTTGGAGAACCAATGGCCAACAACAATTTTATGAATTGGATAATTTTGGTCAATTGAATAGTTCCTTGAACCGACAATTTTTGAACAAAAAATTAACCGTGACTTTATCCATGAACGATATCTTCTTTACCAATAAAAATACGTTCACCTTAAGACAAGGCAGTATTTATGCAGTCGGATTTAGAGAAAATGATACAAGAAGGTTTGGAATCAATATCCGCTATAATTTTGGAATAAAACCAAAAGAACAAAAATTGGACATATTAGATGCTGATGTGAAAGTCAATTAGACTTCTAGTATATGATTTAATTTATGATGGCTTCAATCAGGGCATAAATACTCATCGAGCCCATCAATACAACCACCAACCAACCAGCCAATTCAATCCATAATGGATACTTGTATTGTTTTAGCACTGGAATTTTTCGGCTAGCAATTAACATGATCGCTAATGCAAATGGTAAAATAAAACCATTGATTAAGCCTGCAAAAAGCAACAATTCCTTAGGTTTTCCTATCCAAATAAATATGCAGGTAGAGATTAGGATAAAACCACTGATAGATAATCGTTCATGGTTTAAAAATGGGATATCTAATTTTTTAATAAAGGAATAGGAGGTATAAGATGCACCTATCACAGATGAAATAGCCGCACTCCATAATACAATACCAAACACAAATAAGCCCCACCTACCTCCTGCAGTTTCAAATACTGTGGCTGCTGGATTATTTTTATCTAGATGCACGCCTTGAGACACCACACCCACCACGGCTAAGAACAATATAAAACGCATGAAAGAAGAGATAAGAATACCCCTGCTCGCGCTTTTGGTCACAAAACCT
>CALPJR020000151.1 GCA_943323935.2 Bifidobacterium breve | reverse complement strand
GATGAGGAAGAAAAATCACCATAGACTTTACATGAACGATTACACTGACCACAATAAAAACAAGCACCACGCTCGTCGTTAATTTTTTTAGTTAAAATAGATAAACGAGAAGGGATCACTGGGATATTAATGCCAGTAGCCGCTTTCTTGAACATCAATTCGTGCAGTCTTGGTTTTGGAGGTGGCAAGAAAATACCGTCAGGATCATTCTCCAAACCTTCATTCGTTCCGTATACACCAATTAATTGATCTATTTTATCATAGTAAGGTTTTACATCTTCGTAACCAATTGGCCAGTCATCACCTAAGCCATCGATACTCTTTCTTTTAAAATCTTTTGGACCAAATCTCAATGAGATACGTCCCCAGTGATTGGTACGTCCACCCACCATTCTTGCTCTCCACCAATCAAAATGATCAGCACCTTTTGTTTGCGTATACGGCTCACCGTCAATTTCCCAGCCCCAGAAAGAAGCATCGAAATCACCAAAGGGTCTCATTTTTGTACTTGCCCCACGGCGAGGTGAATCCCATGGATTTTTCATTTGAGAAGAATGCTTTGCAGGATCAAAATCTGGACCTGCTTCTAGTAAACATACTTTCAATCCTGCTTTAGCTAAAACATAAGCAGCCATTCCACCTCCAGCACCAGAACCAACTATGACTGCGTCATAATTTTTAGGAGCTACTTTAACTTGAAAATCTGACATAAGTGAATCGTTTTTCTAGTGATCATTTGAACTATGAATTTACTAGATTTTATCTATTGTAGTAAATTTTTTATTTGAATGTTTGTGGGTAGAAAACCCAAAAGGCCCCGTTTATGGGGGCCTTTTGAAAAATCATAAGAGGATGTTTTTGTGAATTTTATATTTTATAAAAATTCACAAAAAATCAACTACATCCCATGCTTGTTCCGCAGTTTAAGCATTTGTAACAAGTACCGCTACGAATAGTGATATGTCCACAAGTGCTACAAGCAGGTGCATCGCTTTGCATGCTCTTTGCTGCGGCAGTAATATTGTCCATTGAACCGCCTTCGTTGACAGCTGCTACCACATTTACTTTTGCAGCAGTTGCTTGAGTAGCTGGTGCAGTTACGCGAATGCTACTCAGTTCAGGCTTTCCCACAAGGGTGATATCTCCCTCCTCTCCTAAGTTCTCTACTGTAGGCTTATCTAATACATGTACTAAATCTGTTCTGCCTAAATATTCATAAGCTAAGGCACGGAAGATAAAGTCCACAATAGATGTGGTTGTTTTAATATTTGGATGATCCACCATACCTGATGGTTCAAATTTTGTGAATACAAACTTGTCAACAAACTCTTCTAATGGCACACCATATTGTAAGCCAACAGAAATAGAGATGGCGAAGCAGTTCATTAAGCTACGAAGGGTTGAACCTTCTTTTGCTAAGTCAATGAATAATTCACCAACAGTGCCGTCGTTATATTCTCCTGTTCTTAAGAACAATACTTGACCGCCAATGCGCGCTTTTTGTGTAAAGCCACGACGCTTAGCTGGTAAGGATTTGCGCTCAACAATACGAGACAATTGACGCTTTAATACCGTATCGGTCGAAGTCGTCATTCTCTTTTGCACTTCTTCTAATAATTCGTCTACAGTTAAGTTGCTTAAGTCTACCATTTGAGAAGTCGTTACTTCTTCAAGTTCTGCTGCAGCGCTATCTGTTTTCGTTTTCTTATCAGATTTTGTAGACAATGGTTGGCTTAATTTAGATCCATCACGATATATCGCATTTGCTTTCAAACCTAATTTCCAACTCAATAAATAACTATCTGCAATTTCTTCAACTGTAGCCTCATGTGGTAAGTTGATTGTTTTAGAAATCGCACCAGATAAGAATGGTTGACAAGCAGCCATCATTCTAATGTGTCCATGTGCATGAATATATCTAACACCTTTTTTACCATTTTTATTTGCACAATCAAAGATGGACAAATGCTCGTCTTTCAATAGTGGCGCACCTTCTACGGTCATTGTACCACAAACATAATCGTTGGCAGCATCAATTTGATCTTCTGTAAATCCTAAAGCTTCTAATAAACTAAAGCTCCAGTCTGCGAATACTTCTTCCTTGAATCCTAATCTTGTTAAACATGCGTCCCCTAAAGTGAAACGGTTAAAGATGAATCCAATTTCAAATGCAGATTTAGCAGCACCATTTAATTTATCAATTTCT
This sequence comes from Bifidobacterium breve, assembly GCA_943323935.2. Next base: position 1,589 of record CALPJR020000151.1, on the reverse strand, counting down.
TCTTGTGTGAATCCTTTAGCCAATAAACTTTTGTTATTGATGTATGGTGCACCTTCGAAGTTAGCATGACCCACCGCAAAGTTCACGATCGCATCATTTTCTGCTTGTGAATAACCTAAATTCTTTAATGCCTGAGGTACAGATTGGTTGATGATTTTAAAATAACCACCACCAGATAATTTCTTAAATTTAACCAATGCAAAATCTGGCTCAACACCTGTTGTATCGCAATCCATTACTAAACCGATGGTTCCTGTTGGCGCGATAACCGTTGTTTGTGCATTTCTGTAACCATATTTTTCTCCTAATTTAACTGCATCATCCCAAGCTTTGGTTGCTGCTTTCAATAAATAGTCAGGAGTGAATTGTGCTTTAATACCTTGAGGCTTGATTTCAATACCCACATAAGCGTCTTCTGCATCATACGCAGCTGCACGGTGGTTACGCATTACACGTAACATGTCTTCCTTGTTCTCTTGGTATCTATCAAATGCACCTAAGAATGCAGCCATCTCTGCAGATGTCTTATACGCTACTCCCGTCATGATTGCAGTGATTGCACCAGCGATACCACGTGCTTCTTCACTATCATAAGCAATACCACTTACCATTAACATAGAACCTAAGTTCGCAAAACCTAAACCAGTCGTTCTGTAGTCATAAGATAATTGTGCTACTTCTTTAGAAGGGAACTGCGCCATTAAAATAGATACTTCTAATACCGTCTGCCATAGTCTTGTAGTATATTCAAAACCTTCTACATCAAATGAATTATCTGACTCGTTGAAGAATTTTCTTAAATTAACAGAAGCCAAGTTACATGCTGTATTGTCTAAGAACATGTATTCAGAACATGGGTTAGATGCATTGATACGACCGCCCTTTGGACAAGTATGCCATTCGTTGATCGTGGTATCATATTGTGTACCTGGATCTGCACAACGCCATGCAGCATTTGCAATTTGTTCCCATACTTCTCTAGCTGGAACAGATTTCATTACACGACCATCGGTACGTGCTTTTAATTCCCAGTTCCCGTCTTCTGACAATGCTTTAAAGAAGCTATTTGGAATACGTACAGAGTTGTTTGAGTTTTGGCCTGAAACAGTTGCATAAGCTTCTCCTTCATATCCATTGTCATAACCTGCTGCAATCAAGGCAGCAACTTTATCTTCCTCTTGTACTTTCCAGTTAATGAATTCCAATACTTCTGGATGGTCTAAATCTAAACATACCATTTTAGCAGCACGACGTGTTGTACCACCAGACTTGATTGCACCAGCTGCGCGGTCTCCAATTTTCAAGAAGCTCATTAAGCCACTTGAAGAACCACCACCAGATAATTTTTCGTTCGCTCCTCTAATTTGAGAGAAGTTCGTTCCTACACCAGAACCGTATTTAAAAATTCTTGCTTCTCTTGTCCATAAGTCCATGATACCACCCTCGTTCACTAAGTCGTCACTCACACTCAAGATAAAACATGCATGTGGTTGAGGACGCTCATAAGCACTTGTTGAACGCTTTAATTTTTTGTCAGTTGGGTCTACATAGTAGTGCCCTTGTGCGCCACCTGTAATACCATAGCTTTC
>CALPJR020000150.1 GCA_943323935.2 Bifidobacterium breve | reverse complement strand
AGTCAATCTTCAAACTGATCCAGTAATTTCTACCAGCCATTGGATAAAAATTATTGGACGTAGTTAAAGTGCGATCATAGATATAACTGAATGTGTAGCCGTTTGGAGCATATTTAACGTCTAATACATTATTAGCATAAACCTGTAATAACATAGTGAATTTAGTTTTATTTAAAATGGTCCAATGCGCATTGAGGTCATTGATAAAGAATGCATCTAGTTGTCTGTCCTTGTTTTGAGTATTATCAAGAAATTGCTTAGAAGTGTATTTGGTTACCCAGAAAAAGCTCAGCTTATCATTTGGTTTCCAATTGAATGTTCTGTTGGTTGTTAAACTAGGGGATAGCGCGATATTGGTATTTTTATGTGGGATAGCTACTTGCTTATATTGATCATAATCATCAATATACTCTGTAAACTCCTCAATTTTATTTTGACTCAATGTGATACTATAACTCGTATTGTATTTTTTATTCAATGCATATTTCACTTGTAATTCTAAACCTGCTCTATAACTTTTTGGAACATTGATTCTAGTATAGGCACCTACATCGTTGATCTTACCTGTCAATACCAATTGGTCCTTATAATCCATGTAGTAAACATTTGCATTAATTGCATACTTAGGTTTTTTAAATTCTAATCCAGTCTCCCAATCAATTAATTGCTCTCTTCTTGGTTGTTCTGTAGCACTTGCTTCAAAATCGTCTCTATTAGGTTCTTTGTTAGCAACCGCTACGCTTGTGTAATAAAATATATTTTTTGCTTGATACGTCAATCCCATTTTAGGGTTAAAGAAATTAAATTTTCTTTCAATTGCTAAGTCGGTGTTTTTTGTGAAGCCATTCATTTGATGCTGCACATTTCGATATTGTAAGTCAATAAAACTTCTAACATTTTTTGCTAATCTTCTTTCCCACTTTACATAGGTATTCATTTCCTTTTTTAATGCATCATTATCATAGTATCTAAAATTTGCTGGTGCCAATGTTTGACTTATATAAGGCAAAGTGCCAAAATGCAATCCATTGTATACGCTCCAACCTCCTCCCATTGTTAAATCATTTAAGCTATCAACAAAGGAGACTGCGGCAATCTGTCCATAAAAGTTATTATCTAACCATCTTCTTCGCACTAAGTCGGCAGGCACATTTATTTTACCCTTGATATCGATATTGTAATCCGAAAAATCTATTCCTGCTTTATACTCTTCATAATACCCTTTGCCAGTAGTTAAATAAAAAGCAGTATTCCATTTCCAATTAGGATTGATGTTCTTATTGTAAAATAATTGGTAATGCGTTTGTGTATAATTGTCTGTTTGATTGTCATATGGGGCACCTGCTTTTTCTGTTCCTGCAGGATTGTATGTTCTATTTGTTGCTAATAATTCCTGTGGTACGCCATACCATGCTTGGTAAGTTCTTTCTTTACCACTAAAAACATTCAACCTCAAAGAAGATTTTTCTCCCCAATAAGTACTACTTAGATAAAAACTTTTTAAATCACTATTTGCTCTGTCAATAAATCCATCACTTCTAATTGAACTAACTCTTCCATCAATCGTGAATTTATTATTAAGTAATCCCGATCCAAAAACAAGGTTATTTTTAAAACTATTAAAAGACCCAGCCGTATTTTGTAAGGTTAAATAAGCGCTTGGATTGTATTCGTTGGTCATTAAATTCACACTTGCTCCAAATGCGCCAGCACCATTGGTGGAAGTACCAACCCCTCTTTGAATTTGTATACTATTGGCACTAGATCCAAAGTCAGGAATATTCACAAAAAAAGTACCCATACTCTCTGGGTCATTATAGGGAATACCATTTAATGTAAAATTGATTCTTGTGGCATCCGTACCTCTAATCCTGATGCCTGTATATCCCACACCTATACCAGCATCTGCATGCACCACCACAGAAGGTGTATTCTCAAGTAAAAAGGGAAGGTCTTGTCCTACATTATTCAACGCAATTTGCGCTTTGCTGATATTTGTTTTGGCAAAGGGTGCCTGCTCACTCACTCTAATAGCCTTGATTTCAAGGGGAGGCAGACTTCTAATACTGTCTGTGTATTTGTTTGTACTATCCCTTTTTACAACTTGTTTTGTTTGTTGCGCGAATAAAGGAACAAAAAATATAATCGATACCAAAGTGCCCAATAACTTAGTCATAGCTCATTGTTAAGTTTAAAAATACTGGGAACAGGGAATAGCTATGAGAAGAGGCGCAGAAATTGCGGTGACCTTCCCTTCGCAGGCATTATCCTGTTCAGGTTCAACGGGTTTTATCTCAGCTTTTGACAGCACCCCGAGGACGGAGCAAAAATAGGATGCTTTTTTAAGATGAACAACTGTAACTTTATTCTATGCCTTTCGTTATACGATAAAATAACCCTTCAAATGAAAAAATTAGCCCTATTCGCCTGCCTTTTTATAGCATTTACGCTCCAAGCTCAAAACAAAATGGGCGTGATTTATGATGAAAATGTACAGGTAAGAAAATTGCCCAATTTTACATCCATCCGTGTATCCAATGCCATTGAATTATTTATTAGTCAGTCTAATAAAACAGAAGTAGCAGTGAGCGCCACATCGGATGAGTATAGAAATAGAATCATCACAGAAGTAGTTGGTGGAACTTTAATTATCAGAATGGCAGATAATTATAGTAAATGGTGGAAATGGGGGAATGAAGATTATAGAATCAAAGCTTATGTTAGTGTCAATGAATTGTATGCATTAACAGGTTCTGGCGCGACCAATATTAAAATTATAAATGGATTAAGCGCTGAGAAATTAAAGATCACGCTTTCTGGCGCGAGTGATATGAAGGGCGATATCAAAGCAGGTACTTTGCTTGCAGATTTATCTGGTGCTTCAAGCTTTAAAGGAACAGTGCAAGCCAATGCATTATCTGTGAAAGGCTCTGGCGCTTGTGATTTTGAAGCTTCAGGTTCAGGAGATGACTTGGTTGTAGATGTATCAGGCGCATCAAGTGTGAAAATGTATGATTATCAAGTTAAAGGTGCATCTGTTGATGCTTCTGGCGCAAGCAGTATCAAATTAAATGTATCAGGGATGCTAAAACCAAATGCCACTGGAGCTAGTAGTATAGATTATAAAGGCACCGCAACGATTAAAGAAATGCATAGCTCTGGGGCTTCAAGTGTGAGACATAGGAACTAATTGATTTCATCTTGAAACCCATATTCTGCCTAATAAACTTGTTTAGGAAGATATATTGACCTAAAAAGCATTCCATATTGGCATAAAAAACTCCGATCTCTAAATGATGTCGGAGTTTTTTTATTTCACCAATAGGGCAAATTTTAAGGGAATTTTTTGTGAAAAAGGTGGGGTAGCGTTTTTTTAAATCTAAATAATTAGGCACAATACAAATTATTACTGGGTATTTAATACTGTGAATTAGTTTAAAAAAATAAATATATTCTATTTATAAAATTTATTTATAATCAGTATAAATAAATATATATAAATAAAGAAAGAGAATCGATATAAAACATTAACTATTGATATATATTTAAAACTTCTAATGCATTCTACATCTCTACAAAATAAAATTAACTATAATAACTATTTATGATCAGTTATTGGTTTATGGTGAGTAAAAATGAATAAAATTTAAGGTATTAAATGAATCAAATTAAAAGCAGCATCAAAGTTGTAGCAATTGTTTTAGTAATGATGGCAAGTGCAAGCAAAGTACAATCGCAGGTTTCTATAGGTGTTCCATTGCCAGCGTCTTCAGCAATGTTGGATGTAAGCTCAACAACAAAGGGTTT
>CALPJR020000149.1 GCA_943323935.2 Bifidobacterium breve | reverse complement strand
GTCTTAGAGGCTGTTAAAGCACATGTTCAATTCTTAAAATCAATGGGCAATCCAAGCCCATCTGTTGCTTAACTAAAATTTTATTTCTAAAATAAGGATCATTAAAAGCCCTTAGAAAGAAATACTAATCATGAACGAACTTTCGAGCAGAGCGTGCATGATTATGGTATTTTTTCTAAGGGCTTTATTTATTTTGTAATGCCTTTGAAATTTTTAAGCTTTCTTTTTTCTTGCAGTTTTACGAGGAGGATTCTTTTTCAATTCTTCTATAATCTCTTTCACTTCCTCAATTGTCAAGTCTTCTACTTTTTCTTGCTGCTCTTTTGTAAGTTTGAAATTGCGTAAGCCTTGCTTGATATATGGGCCATAAGGACCTCTTAATAATTGGATCTTTTCTTTTTCAAATACTTTGATAGTGCGTTCATCTTTTGCCTTACGCTTTTCTGCAATCATTGGTGTCAATTCCTCGAGCGTTACAGTGTATGGGTCCATTTCCTTGTTCAAGGAATAGAACTTCTTACTATGCGCAGCATAAGGGCCAAATCGCCCAATATTTACAGACACTTCCTCTTCCTCAAACAGGCCTAAGGCTCTAGGAAGCTTAAATAGTTCCATCGCTTCATCAAAACTGATGGTTTCGATACTTTGAGAAGCTTTTAATTTTGCAAATCTTGGTTTTTCTTCCTCATCCTGGTGGCCAATTTGAACCATTGGGCCATATCTTCCCATACGTGCAATCAGTTTCTTACCGCTCACTGGGTCAAATCCTAATTCACGTTCACCTTTTGCTCTTTCAGCGGTTTCTAATGTATGTTCAATGGTTTCATGGAAAGGTTGGTAGAAGTTCTCTAACATCTTACTCCATTTTAATTTACCATCTGCAATTTCATCAAATTGGCCTTCAATTTTTGCAGTAAATCCAAAGTCCATTACTTTTTCAAAATGCAATTTCAAAAAGTCAGTCACTACTAAGCCTAAGTCAGTAGGAGATAATTTATTTTTTTCTGCTCCAGTGATTTCAGAAGCAGACTCCGTTTTAATTTCATCTTTTGGATTTAGAGAAAGGATCTGATAGATTCTTTTTACCCCTTCTTTCTCTCTTTTCTCTACATAATTACGTTTCATGATCGTCGTAATAGTAGGGGCGTAGGTAGATGGTCTTCCAATCCCTAATTCTTCTAGTTTCTTCACCAAACTTGCTTCAGTGTATCTTGATGCTGGACGGCTGAATCTTTCTAGTCCAGTCATACTAAGGAATTCAAGCACCTGGCCTTTTGCTAAAGGAGGCAATAAACTTTCATCTCCTTCGCCTAATTCTGGTTCTTCATCCAAATCATCGTCATCTTTTCCTTCTAAATACACTTTTAAAAAGCCATCAAATTTCATCACTTCACCACTAGCAGTTAAAGTTTCTTTATTGGTAGAGACCTCTATTTTAGCAGTTGTTTTTTCAAATTGCGCATCACTCATTTGAGATGCAATGGTTCTTTTCCAAATTAGTTCATATAAACGATTGGTATCTGCATCGTCCACCTTGGACTCATTCATGTAAGAAGGTCGAATGGCTTCGTGGGCTTCTTGTGCATTTTCGTTTTTATTCTTGAACTTTCTTGGCTGATAATATTTTTCGCCAAAGCTAGAATTGATCTCTGCTTTAATAGCATCAATTGCAGTTTCGCTTAAGCTAATACTGTCTGTTCTCATATAAGTGATCTTACCGCTCTCATATAATTTTTGAGCAAGTAACATTGTTTTACTCACACTATAGCCTAATTTTCTGGATGCTTCTTGTTGAAGGGTAGAAGTTGTGAAAGGTGCGGATGGTGTACGTTTCCCGTCTTTTACAGTAATATCTTTTACAGTATATTTTGCACCTTTACATTCATTCAAAAACTTTTCTGCAGCACCTGAAGTTGTTAATTTCTGAGGACCTTCTGCTTTAAATTTAACTTTCTTTTTATTGATGTCTAATGCAGAAAATAATGCCGACACTTTAAATACACTTTCAGGAATAAAATGGTTGATCTCTCTTTCTCTTTCTGCAATCAATCGAACTGCAACACTTTGCACACGACCAGCACTTAAACTTTTTTGCATGCCAATTTTACGCCATAATACAGGGCTCAATTCAAATCCAACTATTCTATCTAATATCCTTCTTGCTTGTTGTGCGTCCACCAAATCCATATTGATTAAACGTGGATTTGCAACTGCTTTTTTAATGGCAGGAGCAGTGATTTCGTGGAATACAATACGCTTTGTTTTCTTTGGATCCAATCCCAAAACTTCGGCCAAATGCCAGCTGATACTTTCTCCTTCTCGGTCCTCATCCGACGCAAGCCAGACTTCTTTAGCCTTCTTGGTCATAGATTTAAGTTCTTTCACCACTTTCTCCTTTTCACTAGGCACCATGTACCTAGGTGCAAAATGGTTTTTCATATCTATACCCATATCATTTTTCTCCAAATCTCTGATATGGCCGTAGCAGCTTCTAACTTCAAATTCATCGCCTAAAATCTTCTCGATCGTCTTTGCTTTTGCAGGCGACTCCACAATTAATAAGTTCTTTGACATAGTTCAAACCGCTCCTACGGGTTATTTATATATTGAAAATCAACTATTTATATGCTAAGATAAGCTAAGTTGTATGGCTACACTTATATTTATCTGTGATGCAATATTATAGCTTTCGGCTAAAAAATAAAAATGATCTACTTGGAAGGGGTCAAAAAAGCCATTATTTGATCCATCACATCGGCCGTTTTATATACTTTATTATGTCCTAATCCATTGGTAATCAGAAATTTGATATTGGATGGTGCATTTTCTTTAAATTCTATGATATCTTCAAATGGACAAACCATATCTTTTTCATCATGCACCCAAAGTACTTGACCTTTATAGTTGGATAAAGCTCTATCCGCTGCAAAATAGTCAACTTTATGGGAGGTTTTGCTGCTTACATCATTCAAGAAAGCTGCAATAGTGGCTTCATTTAAATGCATCATCTTAAAAAAGTTGGCAAATGTGGTGGTTGTTTTTGTGGCAGGGGCAATCAATACAAATTTCCTTGCATCTGCCTGATCTACTTGTTCGGCAATCATTGATAAAGTGAGTGCTCCAAGTGAGTGGCCAATAAAATGATGCACTGGTCCTGCTTGTTGCATGATTTGTTGAATGGCTTCTTGATACACCACTACATGAATATGTTTTCCTTCGCTTTGGCCATGAGCAGGGGCATCAAAAGCGAGTACACGATATCCCATCTTAAGCAATGGTGCAATATAGTGTTCAAATTTGTAGGCATAACTGGCATACCCATGTGCAATTAATACAGTTTGATCATTGGGCTTATTTGGCAGCCATTCAAATCCATGAATCTTGGTTTGATCCGATAAAACCACTGATCGTTTTATGGCATGTTGGAAAATAGCCGGTGCTTTTCGTTTTTTGTATTTAGGATAGGGGGTGCAAAAAAGGTCGAATGCCATCCTGCCCGCGGTAGCTGGCGCCAATTTACTGATGGTCTTGAATTTTGTCCTTAAATATTGTAGGTAAATTCTTTCAGAAAAGCCAACTGTAGCCATATGCTTACTATTTGAACGCAAAGATAGCCCAGACCATCTGCTCTAGCTTAGTTTTTTTGTATTTCGACAAATAAAAGGGGCTTTGTGCTTTACCCATTGGTCCATTAAAGCTATTTTTGCAAAAATAGTAACGACCATTTATGTATTCATTAAAAATCAATTTCGAGCAAAAAGGGCTAGAAACAGTAACCCTTGAAAATGTTGCTGCTGATCAAAGTTTATTAGAAGTGCTT
>CALPJR020000148.1 GCA_943323935.2 Bifidobacterium breve | reverse complement strand
GCCATCTTTCTGGGATTTCGTTATTAGAAGCTACTAAATAGTCCTTGTAACTACAAGGCATCCATTCTTCATTATGCAATTTCATCCACCACCTTCCTGTACTTTTACTTTGTAAAAATTGTGTATCGATATCTGAAAATGCAATATGAAATTCTTTAAAACGATCAAGTGCAGTAAGTGGTGCTTCTTTTTTACCACGATGCACACCGTCAATGATATACCAGATCATTTGTGCCATCTGTATGGCTGTTAGTCCATGATGATCTAATTCTGCTTGGTATCCAAATAAACCTATCGTACTTGTTTTCCAACTCATCCCTGCGTATTGCATCAATACACAAGCTTCTTCTCCGTTAAACCCATTGGATGTAATGATATTAGCAGGCGCCTGTGCATGTTGAATAGCACTAATATCAAAACTCATCATATGACTGTCTCTAATGACTGGCTCCATTTCTTCGATACTTTCACGCACTACACCCAATCTAAAACAATCAAACCTTAGCTTATCAATTGTTTCAAGCATATGCGGATGCATAAAATAACTTTGAAAACCGATATGTGCATAATGGTTTAAATGATTCGGTAAACCAGTAAATAATTCTTCTAAAAAATGATCCGATGGTAAGCGCGCTTCTAAATCTAGATCGATTTTAGCATCTGCTACCACTGCATTCACTAAAGTAGGAATCGCAGTATACGCATGGTATTGTGGCAAAGTGAGGTCATGAGAACCACCCATGATCACCACTTTTTTATTTTGTAAAATCAATTCTGCAATCACTGTTCTTAATGCAGCATAACTGTCTTGAATAGTTTGTCCAAGTTTTACGTTTCCGATATCTGCTATTGTGACTTGAGCATGCCAATAATATAAATTGTATAATGCAGCCCTCACCGCATTGGCAGCTTCAAAACCATTCAATGCAAACCCAGCACCCCTGCATTCCCCTGCACCAATCAATACGATATCAGCATCCTTGATATCAGGCAGTTGATTTTCGTAAGATTTAATATGCTTTCCAAGCTGGGTATCGCGATAACCTTCGTCTTTTGACAAAAAGGACAGGTTAATAGGTTCTACAAAGTCTTGGATAGAGGACAATGACATGGGCTAAAATTATCTATAAATACTAACGCAAATTTTGCCCAAAGATTGCGTAAAGGGGTATTAATCTTGGAATTTATAGCCTACGCCTCGCATAGATATAAAGTGTTTTGGGTGCTTGGGGTCCATTTCGAAGTACTTTCTAAAATTCAATATGAAATTATCGATGGTTCGAGTATTTGGGAATACCTGGTAGCCCCAGACCAATTGTAGGATTTTTTCCCTTGTGACCACAGTGTTTTTTTGTTCAATGAGTAGTTTTAACAATAACAATTCTCTTTTAGTAAGGGTGATTTTTTGCCCAGAAGCAAGCAATACCTCTGAAGCATTGAAATCGATGGTATGACCTTGAAATTGGTAGCGGTCGATTTGTGGGGTGGTCTTTGCCTGCTGCGCCTGCTTCTGAATCAGTTTTGCAACCCTTAATAACAACTCTTCTAAATTAAATGGCTTGGTTAAGTAGTCGTCGGCACCCAATTTTAATCCTTGCACCCTATTCGCACTTGTATTTTTTGCACTTAAAATTAAAATGGGTGTTTGGTTATTGTTCAAACGCATGCGTTCTGTAATACTAAATCCATCCAAGGAAGGCAGCATGATATCCAAAATGATTAAATCATAATGAGCAGACTGAATTTGTTTTAAAGCCTCCCCTCCATCATATGCAGAGTCCACCTCATAGCCCTCCATCTCTAAATTCAGCTTCAAAGCCTCATGTAGATGTTCTTCGTCTTCCACCAATAAGATGCTATGTTTTTGCATGATTAATCTGCCTTGAATTGGACCACAAAAATACTTCCTTTAGGTTGATTTGGCTTGACGAAAATATTGCCAGCGTGGAATGTGACAATTTTTTTACATAAATACAAACCCAATCCTGTTCCCTTTGTAGTTCTGGTTTGTTCTGCACCCACTCTATAAAATTTATCAAATACTTTTGACCTTTCCACTAATGCAATACCAATGCCTTGGTCTTTAACGGTCAGCTCAATGTCTTTTCCTACTAAATGCAAGTCTATAAAAATATCGGTCTCGGGCGCTGCATATTTATTAGCGTTATCCAATAAATTATTAATCATCAACTGCAATAATAAAGGTTCTCCTTGTAATTGAATAGCCGCATCAATTGAACCAATGCATTTTCTATTGGAGTATCGTTCTTCAAAAGATTGTATACATTGAACCGTAATGGCTGATAGGTCTACCAATTGTTTACTGTTTTCATATTGTCCCATTTCAAATTGGGATGCTAATAAAATATTATTGCAGAGCGCGTCTAATCGTCTTGTTTCTTTAAGTGTATTCTGAATTAAATGTTGTTGTTGCTCTGGTTGTAAATCTCTTTTTACAATCGTTTCTAAATTTAATTGCGTGACCGCAATGGGCGTCTTGAGCTCATGTGTGACTGCCATCATAAAATTCTGTTGCAGTGTCGAATATTTTAATTGCTTTAATAGTGAACGGTACACATAGATGGCACCTAAAAGGAATAGCAATAAAAATGTCAAGCCCTCTCCAATATATTGTTTGGTTTTTCTTGCAGCAAATGCCTCGATGGTGGCAATATGCTGTTGATCTATTTGTCCTTTTGCAGTAAGGGTTTCAATTTTTGTGGCCGTCAATAATTCATTTTGTTGAACCAGGGCTACATACCACCAAATAAAGGCTGCAACCATATAAGTTAAGAATAACCAATAAATGATTCTGACCCATACTAATTTTGATATGGAAAATGGCATGCGCATCTTATAAAGCAGCTTTTTCTATTCGAATGCCTGTAGATAAAATATTTTGCAGCGGGTCTTCACGCATTGTATGCTTGATGATGAAAGTATGCATACCATATTTTAATTTAACAGGCTTGGCATACAATGGGATGCGCTGGTCATAAATATCATCCATGCCAGTACCTAGCCAACCTTTTTGATCATCCGCTAAATTCAAATTGAATGTTTCTGTTTGCGCTTTTTCACCAGCACTGCTATGATTTAGCTCAATCCAAATATTTTTATAATGATAGGCATTGTGGTGTCTAATCACAAAGACAATTTTATATAACTGATTGGTGTCGGTAATATTGAATAGGTATTTTTCTGGCTTTGCGCTATTCCATTGATGATCTGGATGAATAGTATTTTGTTCAGACAGGGGTATTGTTTGACATGCAGTTATGCTCAATAAAAAACAGATACCAAATACGATACGATAAAACTTCCCCATTTATAACACGTTTAAGATTTGTTCTTTCGCTTTTTCTAATTCATCCTTCATTACAATCACTGCTTTTTGAATGTCTACATCATTGGCCTTAGAGCCAGTGGTATTGATCTCTCTGCCCATTTCTTGTAAAACAAAAGATAATTTTTTCCCTTTATTAGGATCTTTTTCGGCAAGGATAGATTTAAAATAAGCGCAATGATTGGTTAAACGAACACGCTCTTCTGAAATATCAATTTTCTCGATATAATAAATCAATTCTTGCTCTAAACGATTGTTATCATACTTATCTGATCCTACGTTTTGTTCTAATAATTTAATCAAGCCATCTTTGATTTTAGTTCTTCTATTTGGCTCAAGCACGGCAATCGCAGCCTGCTGCGATTCAATACCTGCAACACGTTCAAGTAAATCCAACTCGATCGATTTTCCTTCCTCCTGTCTATGGATATTTAATAAATCAATGGCTTGTTTTAATAAACCAAAAATGGCGGCTTTTTC
>CALPJR020000147.1 GCA_943323935.2 Bifidobacterium breve | reverse complement strand
GGACTGGGATGGAAAAACGATTGAGTTTGAATATGCAAAAGCAGGCATAGCATGTATTGAAACCACTTATTCAACCATCAACCATTTATTCCCTAAATTAAAAGACGAAACCATTGCTAATTTGTTATCCAATCACGCTAGACAAATTTTTAACCTTGGCTCAAGTTCAATTCAAGAAGGTCAAAAAGTAGATCTTACCTTATTCAATCGTACAACATCCATTACACCAACTAAAGCAGGATCTAAAAGCAAATCGGTGAACAATCCTTTCTTGGATAAAACATTAAAAGGAATAGTCATTGGCACTTATTCAAAAGGGCAATTACATCTTAATAATGAATAATCATTTCTAAAAAATTATAAATAACAACAATCCTATTTTTTAATAAACAAACACATGGAAAAACAAATCACTTCTCATATTGTTAAAGGCGCTATTTTAGGCGGCATCTCTATTTTATTTAGCATTATTATTTATGTATTTAATTTATATACTACTCAATGGTTAAGCTGGTTAAGCTATGCCATATTAGTTGGCGGTATCATTTATGGCAATATTTTATTTGCAAATCAAAATGACAACAACGTCAGTTTTGGTAACATTTTTGCACATGGATTTAAAACAACTGCAGTGACTATTGTGATAACTGTTTTATATACTGTGCTAGCTTTATATGTTTTATTCCCAGATATGGTAGATAAAATCATTGAACTTTCTAGAACAGAAATGCTAAAAAATCCAAAGATGACGGACGAGATGATTGATCAAGCAATGACCATGACTAAGAAATTATTCCTTCCGTTTGCGGTTGCTGGTGCAATATTTGGTACTGGATTTTTAGGTGCAATTGGTTCTTTAATAGGTGCTGCGGTTGCAAAGAAAAACCCAGTTGACCCATTTAAACAAGATACAGCTCAATAAATCCAACATGCAGATATCTGTCGTTATACCTTTGTACAATGAAGCTGAGTCTTTGCCAGAATTAATGGCATGGATTCAACGTGTGATGGATACCAATTCATATACCTATGAAGTGATTATGATTGACGATGGCAGTGATGATGGAAGCTGGGATGTGATTACAAATTTACGCAATCAATATCCTCAATTGAAGGGTATTAAATTTCAACGTAATTATGGCAAGTCTGCTGCATTAAATGAGGGTTTCAAAGCTGCTCAAGGGGACATGGTTATGACAATGGATGCCGATTTACAAGATAGTCCAGATGAAATTCCTGAATTCTATACTATGATCATGGATCAAGGCTATCATTTAGTGAGCGGATGGAAGAAAAAACGATTTGACAATACCTTCACTAAAAATATTCCTTCTAAATTATACAATGCCGTTGCAAGTAAAAGCTCAGGCATTCATTTACATGATTTTAATTGTGGGATTAAAGCTTATCAATTAAAAGTGGTTAAAAGCATTGAAGTATTTGGTGAGATGCACCGTTATATCCCAATCCTTGCAAAATGGGCAGGATTTAAAAGAATTGGTGAAAAAGTAGTACAACACCAAGCAAGAAAATATGGCCATACAAAATTTGGATGGGAAAGATTTGTGAATGGTTTTTTAGATTTATTAACCATTCAGTTTTTATCCAAATTTGGCAAAAAGCCAATGCAATTTTTTGGATTGATTGGTACCCTATTCTTTATAGTAGGATTTGTTTCTGTTTTTTATATCATTGTAGCTAAGTTCATTGACCCAGATTTAAGTATTACGAATAGGCCTGCTTTTTTTATTGCATTAACTTCCATGATCATTGGGACACAATTATTTTTAGCTGGATTTATTGCTGAAATCATGAATCGCAATGCAGCAGACAGGAATGTTTATTTAATTGAGGAGAAACAAGGATGGTAGATCGATTGATCATTATGGGGCCAGCATGGCCATTAAGAGGCAACCTAGCTGCTTTTGATGAAAAACTAGCGCAAGATTTCATGCAAGCTTCGATCCAAACCAAGCTTTATACATTCTCCTTACAATATCCAAACTTTTTATTCCCTGGAAAAACGCAATATTCTTCTGATCCAGCACCAAAAGGACTTTCTATAGAAGTTGCAATGAATTCAATCAATCCTTTTAATTGGATTAAGGTGGGTTTAAAAATCAAAAAAGAACGTCCTGATTTAATTATTGTACGTTATTGGATCCCCTTTTTAGCGCCTTGCTTAGGAACTATTTTAAATATTGTTAAAAGAAACAAACATACCAAGGTGATAGCCATTGTGGACAATATGATTCCACATGAAAAAAGAATTGGAGACAGTTTATTGACAAAATATTTTGTGCGATCTGTGGATGGCTTTTTAACAATGAGTAAAAAAGTACAAGATGATGTGCGACTTTTCACCCATAAACCTTCCTGCATTGCTCCCCATCCAATTTATGATCATTTTGGAGAAACAATGCCTACATCAGAAGCAAGGAAATTATTACAATTAAAAGACACTGATAAAGTCATTCTATTCTTTGGATTTGTAAGGGCCTATAAAGGATTAGACTTATTAATAGAAGCCATGTCTGATCCAGCTATTCAAGCTGCTGGTATTAAACTAGTTATTGCAGGTGAATTCTACGAATCACCTACACCTTATTTAGAACAAATTAATGCATTAGGATTGTCTGATTGTATTTCTGTTTATAATGAATATATAGGCGAAAGAGATGTGAAATTATATGTTTCAGCAGCTGATTTTATCATTCAACCTTATCGAAATGCAACACAAAGTGGTGTCACCCCAATGGCCTATCATTTTTTAAAGCCTATGTTGGTGACCAATGTTGGTGGATTGGCTGACACCGTGCCACATGATAAAGTTGGTTTGGTTGTTGAGCCTAATCCAAGTGCCATTGCAAAAGGGATACTTCAATTATATGATAGAGGCACTGCACACTTTATGCCACATTTGATCTCAGAAAAGAAAAAATATAGTTGGGAACAAATGCGACAATCTTTTTTAACTTTATACCAAAAATTATAATTTCTAGAACTTATTTAAACCAATTCATCCAACTTGATCAATTAAATTAATTCCCAATGTCATTACAACAAATAAAGACGATTATAGAAGGTTCTATCCAAGTAAAGCAAGCTTTATTGAGTGACCACGATTTAGTTACAGAGATCGAAAAGGTTGTGCATACAATCACAGAGGCATTTAAACAAGGTAATGCAGTTTATTTTGCAGGCAATGGTGGAAGTGCAGCAGATGCACAACATTTAGCCGCAGAGTTTTCTGGCCGTTTTTATAAGGACAGAAAAGCGTTGCCTTCTGATGCACTACACTGTAATAGTTCTTACCTCACTGCTGTAGCCAATGACTATAGTTATGATGTGATTTATGCAAGACTATTAGAAGGAATAGCTAAACCAGGTGATGTTTTGGTGGGTATTAGTACGTCGGGTAATTCTGGGAATATTGTTAAAGCATTTGAAATGGCAAAATCAATTGGAGTTGTAACAGTTGGATTCACAGGTGCTGCAGGTGGAAAGATGAAACCATTAAGTGATTTTTTAATCAATATCCCTTCTACAACGACACCAAGAATTCAGGAGTCGCATATATTAGTAGGACATATTATTTGTGAATTAGTTGAAGAAAATATTTTCGGCAAATAAATGCTAGGTAATTTACATATCACAAAAGATTGGACTTTATTTTTAGATCGTGACGGTGTCATCAATCACGAAAAAAAAGGAGATTATATTCGGCAATGGTCTGAATTTAATTTTTATGCAGAAAGCTTAGCTGCCCTGCCCCTACTGGCTCAAAAATTTAGTAAAATTATTATTACAACCAATCAAAAAGGTATTGGTAAAGG
>CALPJR020000146.1 GCA_943323935.2 Bifidobacterium breve | reverse complement strand
CCAAACTCAAAAGTTACATTTTGTAATCCTATTAACATATTATTTCAATTCTGTGCGCAAAGTTACAGAGATGTGGTGGCTATTTATGCATATTTTTGAAAAAAATCTGTATGTCTAAATTGTTAATACCGCTTTTAATGTGTTTCATAATGGCTTGTGGAAACAAGGAAAACGAATCAATGAACAAAGTTGTGACCAAATTTAGTGGGGAAAGACATGACCCTAATTTAGATCAACAGATACAACCATTGTTGAACCAATATTTTGCAGTCATGGCGCATTTGCAAGCACAGGACAGTACCGATCTGAATTTATATGGTACAAATATGATCATGCTTGCGGATAGTTTGTCCCAACAAAATTTATCCCCTGATACTGCAACCAATCATGCTGCGATTCAAGGACTAACGAATATTCAATATGAAATGTCTGCAATCTTAATGGAATCCAGCCCAGAGGAGCGTATTATGGGTGCCCAAATGTTAAGCTTGCAGTGGATAGATTTTCTGGCTGCCATCGGATATCAAAAGCAAACCATCTATATTTTCTCAGATAAGGAGGAAAATCATTGGATGGGATTAAAAAATAAAGCAAGTAATCCTTTTGTAAGCGGAGGAGATGTTGTTTATACACCTGTACAATTATTGCAGGAACTAAAATAGGTTAACTATTCCAGTATCGGGGGCTCATAGACGATCAATAATTTAGCATTGATTTTATTGGTGGAAGTAATAAAATACTCCTGTCTAACTTTACCGTCTTTAAATAAAAGTAATGCAGTATTTGGAGGTACAGTACCCATATTATGCGCTACAATGATGACTTCATGTTCCCTTATATTGTCAGTAAAATTAAATTCAAGGTGGATGGCTTTATAGCTTAATCTTTTCTTGTTAACAAGTAGTTTTTTATTATCAAATACGATGATCGTATCGTTGTCAATGGTGCCATTGTCAAATAAATCGATACTAATCATCTTACTATTTGTGATGATTTTTTTAACCAATTTATTTTCTCTACCTACTAAAACCCATGGCAGATTAATGGGTTGATTGCGGATGGAATTTTGTGCAGCTGTCGCTGTTACAATAGTTTCATTTTCAACAATCACTTCGTCGGTATCTGTTTCTACTATTGGATTTGCAGCAGATTGAATATTTTTTTTATCAACAGAAGGCGGTGTTTTATTAGACGAAATAGATGTATTTGTTATTGTATTTGGTGCATTTATTTTAGAACTTTTTGAAGGCGTTGCGTTCTTATTTGTAATTGTTTTTTGAGCAATTAATTGTTTCTTTTTTTGAGTGTCTGTATTTTTATTATCTACCTTAGGGTTATTCACAGCTAGTAAGCTGGGTACTTTTTCTAAAAACACTTTACCACTTCCACAATTCCTTTGTCCACCAACAACAGTAGACATATAAGTACCTTCTAAAATTTCGTGGCCATCAATAATTTTATAAGTTAAAAAATTGGACATTAAGCAGGCTTCAAGTTCATTGGCTATTTTAATTTGTTCAAAACTCGTTTCTTCAATTTGGACTAAATTAGTGCGTGAACTATGGGTGCCTTTTGCAAATGCACTTGCATAAAATTGGTCAGCTCTCTTAGTAATTGTTTGTGCTGTGATTTGATGACTTGCGTTTTCTTTAATGATCAATTCGTAGGTAAAATTATTGATCAAGGCATCCCCATTGGCAATAAAACTACCTTGCCATCTCCCAGTTAAGTTTTGGGCACTTAAATGGACAGAAATGAAGCAAAAAATGAGGAGTAGGGTTGACCTTGTCATAAATGAATTAGAACTTTAAATTTAAGTATTAATCTAAGTATAAACAAGCATCCTTTTTTTTGTTATCTTTGTAACTATATATTTATTGTACAAACATGGTTCAAATTCAATTTCCAGACGGGGCAGTTAGATCCTATGAAAAAGGCATCACTGCATTAGGTATCGCTAAATCAATTAGTGAAGGCTTAGCAAAAAAAGTATTAGCAGCTTCTATCGACGGGGAAGTGTGGGATGCAACGCGTCCAATTAACAAGGATGCTGCTTTAAAATTATTGACCTGGGATGACGCCGATGGCAAAAATACATTCTGGCATTCATCTGCCCATTTACTTGCAGAAGCGGTAGAAATGCAGTTCCCAGGGGCTAAATTTTGGGTAGGGCCAGCTTTAGAAAAAGGTTTTTATTATGATATTGATTTAGGCGGCAAAACAATTAAGGAAGAGGATGTGGTTGTATTGGAGCAAAAAATGAATGAATTGGCAAAGAAAGCCAATGTTTATATCCGTAAGGAAATGTCTAAGGCTGAAGCTGTGGCTTATTTCACAGAAAAAGGGGATGAATACAAATTAGATTTATTGTCTGGTTTGGAAGACGGCACCATTACTTTTTATACACAAGGTGGCTTCACCGATTTATGTCGTGGACCACATATTCCAAATACCAGTGTGATTAAGGCCATTAAAATTACCAATATTGCTGGTGCTTTTTGGAAAGGGGATGAAAAAAATAAAATGTTGACCCGTGTTTATGGTGTGACTTTCCCGAATCAAAAAGAATTAGATGAGTACTTATTATTATTAGAAGAAGCAAAGAAAAGAGACCATAGGAAATTAGGAAAAGAATTAGGTATTTACACCATGGATGATGATGTTGGACCAGGACTTCCTTTATGGATGCCAAACGGTACCATCATTATAGAAGAATTAGAACGCCTTGCTAAAGAGACCGAAGAAGCTGCTGGCTATAAGCGTGTGGTGACACCACATATCGCTAAAGAAAGCATGTATATTACAAGTGGTCACTTACCATACTACCAAGATAGTATGTTCCCTCCAATGGAATTGGATGGCACGAAGTATTATTTAAAAGCAATGAACTGTCCGCATCACCATAAAATTTTTGATGCAGAACCAAAGAGCTATAAAGACATGCCACTAAGGCTTGCAGAGTATGGTACTTGTTATCGTTATGAGCAATCTGGTGAATTATTTGGATTGATGCGTGTACGTTGTTTGCACATGAACGATGCGCATATCTATTGTACTAAAGAACAATTTGCACAAGAATTTAGAGCGGTGAATGACATGTACTTGAAGTACTTTAATATTTTTGGTATCGACAAGTATGTGATGCGATTAAGCTTGCATGATCCAGCAAAATTGGGACAGAAATATATCGACGAACCTGAGTTGTGGTTAGAGACAGAACAAATGGTACGTGAAGTATTGATTGAAACAGGTACTCCATTTGTGGAAGTGCAGGATGAAGGTGCTTTCTACGGACCAAAAATTGATGTTCAAATTTGGAGTATCATTGGCCGAGAGTTTACATTGGCGACGAATCAAGTAGATTTTGCACAAGGAAAAAGATTTAAACTAAGTTTCACTAATAAAGACAATGAACCAGAAACGCCATTGATTATTCACCGTGCACCTTTAGGAACACATGAACGATTTATCGGTTTCTTGTTAGAGCATTATGCTGGTAAATTCCCAGTATGGTTGGCGCCTTTACAAGCTAAGATCTTGCCAATCAGCGATAAATTCATGCCTTATGCCCAAGAAGTGTTGGCCGAATTACGCAAAGCTGGGGTTCGTGCCGAGATTGATGACAGAAACGAAAAAATTGGTAAAAAAATACGTGATACCGAATTGATGAAAGTGCCTTATATGCTTGTTATTGGAGAAAAAGAGATGACCGAGGGTCAATTATCTATCAGAAGACAAGGCAAAGGAGATTTAGGTATGATGGATAAAACCGCCTTTATTTCTCAGATCCATCAAGAAATTGTCGAAAGAAAGGCACCTGAAGCATAACATTGACTATCT
>CALPJR020000145.1 GCA_943323935.2 Bifidobacterium breve | reverse complement strand
TTTAAAAACGATATACGGATTAATATGGGATGACTATTGCAGCTGGTACCTTGAGTGGATCAAGCCAGGCTTTGAGCAACCTATCCATGCGAAAGTATTTGAAAAGAGTATTGCATTTTACGATGACTTACTTCAATTATTGCACCCATTTATGCCATTCATCACCGAAGAGATTCACCATCTACTTAAAACCCAATCACAGGATTTATGTGTGCAGGAATTGGCGCCAATTGGTAAAGTTGACGAATCGGTATTGCATGCTGGCATGTTGTTAAAGAATGTGATTTCTACTTTACGCGATGCTAGAAATAAAAATCAGATTAAACCTAAGGACGCGATTGATGTACATATCCAATCCGATAACAATGCTGCCTACCAAACTATACAAAATATTTTAGCAAAGCAAGTGAATGCTAAAACTGTAGCCTATACCAATGCCCCTATTGGATCAAGCATTGTGGTGGCTTTAGAAAAAGATAAATTTTATTTAGTTTCAGATCAAGCAATTGATACTGTTGGGTTAAAAGAAAATTTATTAAAAGACCTAGCACACCAAAAAGGATTCTTAGAAAGTGTAGAAAAGAAATTAGCGAACGAGAAATTTGTTCAAAATGCAAAACCAGAAGTGATTGCCATTGAACAAAAAAAGAAAGCCGATGCCTTAGCTAGAATCCAAACTATTGA
This sequence comes from Bifidobacterium breve, assembly GCA_943323935.2. The sequence continues at coordinate 3,178 of CALPJR020000145.1, read as the reverse complement.
AGAAAGTTTAGCACAACTAGGTTAAATCATTTATCATATTCTAATTTAACTTTACCAATTAAACTCAGGGTAATAAAAAATTAGACGACTCAATAAAATCTAATGCCCGAAATTCAAATAACACCTGCTGGCTTAACTGACATCGCTTTTATAAGATCTGTGTCTGAGCGCACCTGGCCCAGCACTTATGGTCACATTATTTCACAGGAGCAAATCGATTTTATGTTGGACTGGATGTATAGCGATGCATCATTAGAAAAACAAATGCATACAGGTTGCGCATTTTATATAGCCAGCATTAAAAAAGACGATATTAATAATGGCGAATGGGATGCTGTAGGCTTTTGTTCAGTGAGCCCCGAGGAAGAAGAAGAAAATAATAGTACTGAAAAAGTCGCAGGCTCAAAAGCGCACAAACTCAATAAATTATACGTCCTCCCCTCGGCGCAAGGCACAGGTGCAGGCAAGGCCTTATTGAATAAATCTATTGAAGTTGCAAAAGCAGCGGATTCTAGTTCCTTATTCTTGCAAGTGAACAAATTAAATACAGCGTATACCTTTTATTTAAAGCATGGATTTATAAAAGAAGCTGAATTTAAATTCGATATTGGCAATGGCTTTTTTATGGACGACTATGTCATGCGATTAAGCTTCTAAGAAAACTTTGTTGCTAAATCTTAGAAATAACCACTCCTTTTAAACTTATTTGGCTGTCGCTTGGATTGATTAAAATATCAATCTTGTTTTTGTATCTTTTATTCATTACATCATGAATAAACCAAATGCCATTAAACTTTCCGGCATTGGTTAATTTTACTTTATCTCCGAAGGCAAATAGTTCTTTTAAATCTCTACTAATGGCAATCACTCTATGTTTTTTTGGATTCAAACTATCTAATTTAAATCCGCTCGCCGTTACTAAAGGAGTACTATCTGTTTCGGTCGTATCTGCTTTATAGGTACTTAAAGAAACGACCTTCATAGATTTTAAAACAAAAGGATACTGCAACACAATAGCTTTATGCCCTGGTCTTAAAAAATAAAAAGACCCTACAATTATGAATAGGATAACCCCCATACCTAGGTACTTATTATATTTCATAATGAAGTCTTTCATAAGTAATGCTGATTATACTATTAAATGGGTTTGTTTAACGACACCCATTATAAAAACGCTTTGTACCTGGCTTATATTGTCGGCCTGGCTTAATTTGTTGACGTGGAAATTGTAATAACTGTTCATATCCTCGGTCACAATCTTGAGCATAAAGTCAAATTCCCCCGAAATACTGTAGCATTCCACTACATCGGGTAACTCATTAATAAGCTTAATAAACTGACCTCCCGATTGCTTACTATGCTGATTTAGAGACACATAACAAATGACCATCAACCCCTTTTTAACTTTTGTCCCATCTATTAAAGTGGCATATTGCTTAATGACCCCACCGGCTTCTAGCCTTTTAATACGCTCATGCACGGGCGTGGTGCTCAAATGAATTTGATCAGCAATTTCTTTTACCGTGATCCTCGCATTCTCCTGCAAGAGGCGCAAAATGGCTAAATCCTTCTCATCTAAGGAGATAGATTGTTGAGGAATAGCCGAATCTACTAATGGAGCATTGTTTTTCATATTATTTTAGCATAAATCATCATAAAAATAGAATAAAATAGCCGAATATCCTAAAAATATCAAATATTTTGTCATTTTATCCTACAAAACTACCTTTACACCCTAAATTATTAAATATGTCAGGTTTACAAAACATCGATTTTAGCCTACCTTATAAAGTAGCAGATATTTCCCTAGCAGATTGGGGACGTAAAGAGATTCGTTTAGCTGAAGCAGAAATGCCAGGTTTAATGAGCATTCGTGAAGAATATGGTCCTAGTCAACCATTAAAAGGCGCACGTATTGCGGGTTGCTTACACATGACTATTCAAACAGCTGTATTGATTGAAACTTTAACTGCATTAGGTGCAGAAGTAAAGTGGAGTTCTTGTAATATCTTCTCTACACAAGACCAAGCCGCTGCTGCAATTGCTGCAACAGGTGTGGGTGTATTTGCTTGGAAAGGTCAAAGTATTGAAGAAGGCGATTGGTGTATTGAGCAAACATTATTTTTCGGCGGTGAAGATCGTCCTTTAAATATGATCTTGGATGATGGTGGTGATTTAACAAACATGGTGTTAGATAAATATCCTCAATTCGTTGCAGGTATTAAAGGTTTGAGTGAAGAGACTACAACAGGTGTACACCGTTTATACGAGCGTATGGCGAAAGGTACTTTACCAATGCCTGCAATCAATGTAAACGATTCTGTTACAAAATCTAAGTTCGATAATAAATATGGTTGTCAAGAATCATTGGTGGATGCGATTCGTCGTGCGACTGATGTAATGATGGCTGGTAAGGTTGCAGTAGTTGGATCTTACGGTGACGTAGGAAAAGGTTCTGCCGCTTCTTTACGTGGTGCAGGTTGCCGTGTAATGGTAACTGAGATCGATCCTATCTGTGCTTTACAAGCTGCTATGGATGGTTTTGAAGTAAGAAAAATGATTGACGCTGTAAAAGAAGCAGACATTATTGTAACTGCATCAGGTTGTCGTGATTTGATCAACGAAAAACATTTTAGAGTGATGAAGGATAAAGCAATTGTTTGTAATATCGGTCACTTTGATATTGAAATTGATATGGCTTGGTTGAATCAAAATTATGGTCATACAAAAGACACGATCAAACCACAAGTTGATTTATACAATATCGATGGTAAAGATGTAATTGTTTTAGCAGAAGGACGTTTAGTGAATTTAGGTTGTGCAACTGGTCACCCATCATTTGTGATGAGTAACTCTTTCTCTAACCAAACATTAGCGCAAATTGAATTGTGGACCAACCATAAGAACTACGAAAACAAAGTGTATGTATTGCCTAAGCATTTAGATGAGAAGGTAGCACGTTTACACTTAGCTAAAGTAGGTGCACAATTAGACGAATTAACAGACGAGCAAGCAGCTTATTTAGGCATACCTAAAGCAGGTCCATTTAAGTCTGATGCTTACAGATACTAATCAACAAAGGCCTAAAGCCTGAGTTTTATCCCCTTCAGCAAAAGTAAAAAGTGGATAAGGAATAGACTAGCCCGACAACAGAAATGTGGTCGGGCTTTTTATTTTC
>CALPJR020000144.1 GCA_943323935.2 Bifidobacterium breve | reverse complement strand
TCCAGTAATGGAACTATTTTATTCTTTACAAGGTGAAGGCTATCATCAGGGCAAAGCTGCTTTTTTTATCCGCTTAGCCGGATGTGATGTGGGTTGTGTATGGTGTGATGTAAAAGACAGTTGGGACGCTAGCAAGCATCCGGTTTTATCTATAGAAGAAATTGTTGCAGCAGCAGCGGCGCATCCAAGCCGTATTGCCATTGTCACAGGAGGCGAACCTTTATTACACCAACTAGATCCATTAACAACTGCACTCAAAGCTGCAGGATTTCAGACACATATCGAAACATCTGGATCTAGCCCTATGAGTGGCTCCTGGGATTGGGTTTGTTTGTCTCCAAAGAAATTCAAGGCAGCATTGCCAGAAGCTATAAAGGCAGCGAACGAATTAAAAGTGGTGGTATTCAATAACTCCGATTTTGCTTTTGCCAATTCCTTTGTAAATGATGTTGCTGTTGATTGCAAAAAATACCTTCAACCTGAGTGGGAGAAGTCTGACGCCATGACGCCATTAGTCATTGAATACATTAAATCCAACCCAAGTTGGGAATTGAGCGCACAATTACATAAGTATATCCAAGTTCCTTAATTCATTGTAGTAGTTGTATTACCTTTATTGTAGATGCATTTTCAATTAAGATATCTAAAAGGGCTTACCCTTATATTATGTTGCATTTTATGTAGCACCAATATTGTATTGGGACAAACCAAACAAGCAGCAGAAACTTATGAAGCTGGCTTAAGTGCATTAAATAATAATGACGCCCAAAAAGCAATTCAATTATTTAAACTTGCAGCATCAAAAGACAGTCAATATGTTGACCCTGTAGTTGCATTATTTCAAGTTTTTAACGAGCAAAAAAACTTTCAAACAGCCATTGATTATTTTAATGAAATAAAAAAAAGAGATAGCACAGCTAGTGTGCCTTTTTTAGTAAAACAAGGAGTCGCACTTGCAAGTCTTGGAAGGTATAATGCTGCTTATAAATTACTAACACCATATATCAGCGAGAATAGTTTGCCGAATTACTTAAAGGAAAAAGCAAAGGAATTTTATGCTATTTGTAAATTTGCTATCTCGCAAAATATTGCGCCTGAAATTAGTATTCAAAATATGGGAGACAGCATTAACTCCCCTGCCTCTGAGTATTTTCCAACTGTGAGCATACAGGACAGCTTGTTTTTATTTATGCGCAGATTGAATTTAAGTCGAGAGGATTTTTATACAAGTAGCATGGGTGTGCATGGATTTTCTGCTGCCATTCCATTATCTGACACTTTAAATTTTGCTGCAAAAAAAGGCAGTATGAGTTTGAGTGCCGACTTGCAAACATTATACTATGCAGCAGATTATGCTGAACAAGGTTATGGACGATATGATATTTATAAAGTGCAACGCAATCCATGGGGATGGTCAAAGCCAAAAAATTTAGGTCAACAAATCAATAGTGATTTTTGGGATAGCGCGCCAAGCATTGCACCCGATGGCAACTCCATTTATTTTGCAAGCAATCGGCCAGATGGATATGGTGGTATTGATATCTATGTAGCTTATAAAAATGAAAAAGGCTATTGGGAAGAAGCCATCAACCTTGGCCCAACCATCAATACAAAAGGAGACGACCAAACACCATTCATTCATGCCGACAATCAGAGTTTATATTTTTCAAGCAATGGACGTTTAGGATTTGGCGGATCTGATATTTATGTGTCTAGAAAAAAGATTGATGGCAGTTGGACCACACCAGTTAATCTTGGTTATCCTATCAACACTTATGACAATGAAGGAAGTATTGCTGTAGCAAGCAATGGCGCCACTGCATATATCGCTAGTGACAGATCAGATAGTAGAGGCGAATTAGATATTTATAAAATTACTTTAGCCGAAAATACAAGGGCTTATAAAACTTGGTATATCAAAGGGCAAATTACTGATGCAACTACTAAAAAAACAATTCCTGCTGAACTACAAATTGTTGATCCAGCTTCTGGTTATCCAATGATGGAAATGCAAATTGATAGCATGGGTCAATTTTTATTATCGCTGCCTTATTTTGATAGCCTAGGATTAAAAATCAATAGTCCAGGACATGATTATTTGAGCAGCATCCTGCCAATAGATAGCGTAAAAGCCATGGGCGGAAAAACATTTAATTTTTCATTGACGCCAATTGAAAAAATATTTACAAAAACATTTAACCAAGTGTATTTTGAAACCAATGCTGCTATTTTACAAAACATATCTAGCGTTGAGCTAGATGCACTGGTTGGCTATTTAAAAAATACATTGAACGCCCATATTCTGATAGAAGGACATACCGATAATACAGGTACAACAGCACAAAATAATTTACTATCCTTACAAAGAGCCAATGCCATTGGCGATTACTTAGTTCAAAAAGGTATTGCCGCTAATCGAATACAGCGCAAGGGATTAGGCTCAAGCATGCCAATCGCTGACAACAATACTGCTGCTGGTAGAGCAAAAAATAGAAGGACTAGTTTTACGATTACTTTAAAGTAATTTTTTATTAAGTTCATCTTAAATTTTAGCAAAACTATTTTAAATAGTTTTTAATCCACTCCATTTTTATTTTTTTGAAAATATTCTGCGTATTTATACTTGATTTTTGAATCGTATAATGTAGGATGTTCAAGCAATGAATAATTCCCTTTTATATGCCATTGCTTTTTCACAAATACATGGCATCAATTTATATGAGCGTAAACAATTAATACAAGTTTTTGGCTCTGCCATATCCATCTATAATGCTTGTCAGCAAGGAGGGAAAGCTTTGATGGATCTTGATTTAAAATGTATAGATAGCTTGATGGCTGCATGGCCTTTAAAAGCTGCTTCAGAAGAACTCTCCACCATTAAAAAATTAAGTATTGAAGCTACATGCTTGGAAGACGCAGCCTATCCAAATCGTTTGTTTCAATGCGAAGACGCGCCCACTCTTTTGTTTTCAAAAGGATCTAAAAAATGGAACCTTCCTTTTTTAATTAGTATTGTTGGCGCACGTAACCATACCCTCTATGCCGACAAAGTGATTCAAGCATTACTCGAGGGTATTCAACATTTGAACCTAGGTGTGGTCAGTGGTTTGGCATTGGGCATTGACGGCATCGTGCATGAAAAAGCCTGTCAATTACAAATCCCCAATTGGGGTGTCATCGCAACAGGCTTAGACGATATCTACCCAGCACAACATCAACGCCTTGCCAAAAAAATGATGGAGACTGGCGGCGGTATCCTAACAGAAAATATTTGCGCCACCGCTCCGCTTCCTTTTCAATTTCCAAAACGCAATCGTATTGTGGCGGGCATGACCGATGCGACTATTGTAATAGAATCACAAGTAAAAGGCGGAAGTATGATTACCGCCGGGCTTGCAAGAGGCTATAACAGAGAAGTGTTTGCTGTACCTGGAAAGATTACAGACCATAAAAGTTCGGGCTGCCTGGCACTAGTTCGTTCCAATACCGCTCAATTATACCAAAGCCCAACACAATTATTAGAAAGCCTGGGCTGGGCTCTTCCTGATAGTAAAATTCCCATCCAAAAGCCACTGCTCTTTGACCTATCCCCCATTTGCCAAGAAATTTTAACTGCCATTAGCAAGGAAAGCCCCATCCACCGGGACCAGCTCTCTAATCTATTCAATATCAATATAGGATTGCTTTCCACGCATTTGCTGACCCTCGAATTAAACGGCCTTATACTGCCCCATGGAGGGGCATTTTATAGTATCCGCTAAAAAAGGATTTTGCCTAAATAGGGGCTTGCCCTATCTTTGCCTATGGCAACAAGAAATTCTACCTCCCGCATTTTTGGACAAGGCTTGACATTTGATGATGTACTACTG
>CALPJR020000143.1 GCA_943323935.2 Bifidobacterium breve | reverse complement strand
TAAGGCTAGAAGGGGTGTGGAAAGCGATAAAAAAAGAAAAAATCTGAAATGAATTTGCATAGATGCAAATTTAGTAGTTAATTTATTCTAGATTCAATATACCATACAGATTTATCCATTTTAATGATTCCCGATATGAAAAAATTTACAATTGCAACCACGCTCTTCCTTTTAGTCTTCTCGACACAGGCACAAGTATTGTCTGTAAAAGAACAAGCTGCAACCATCAATGAGGTACTTACAGATCGAATTGACAATTTGTTGCCTAAATTAATGGATGAAGCTAAGGTAGATTGTTGGCTCATTATTTCAAGAGAATACAATGAGGACCCCATTTTAAAAACATTTTTGCCTGCAGAATGGCTTTCTGCAAGAAGAACTACGATGCTTGTTTTTTATAGAGATAAAAAAAATGAGAGCATTCATAGTTATGCCATCGCAAGGTACCAGGTAGGCAAGAGCATTCAAGCTGCATGGAATCCCGAAAAAGAGCCCAATCAATGGAAGGCACTCTCAAAGCTCATTGATAGTTTAAATCCAAATCAAATTGCTTTAAATACCTCAAAAGATTATGGACATGCAGATGGTTTGCATCTCACAGAATTCAACGAACTAAAAAATGCAATGACCTCTAGTCAATTAAATAAAATTGTTTCAGCAGAAAAATTAGGTGTTGCTTGGCTTGAGACTAGAACTGCAAAAGAAATGGCTTTCTTTCCAACCTTACTTTCAATCAGCCATCAAATCATTAAGGAAGGCTTTAGCAATCGAGTGATTCAACCCAATAAAACAAGTACGAATGATTTAGTTTGGTGGTTCAGACAAAAAGTAAGCGATCTTGGTTTGTCCACTTGGTTTCATCCTTCGGTAGAGATTCAAAGAAGGGTAAGCAATGAAAAAGATGCTATTATTCGTTCAGGGGATCTATTGCATGTAGATTTTGGCATCAGCTATTTAAGGCTTAATTCAGATGTGCAAGAGCATGCTTATGTATTATTACCAAATGAAACTACAGCACCTGCAGACTTAGTTGCAGCCTTTAATAAGACCAATAGACTGCAAGATATTTTAACTACCAATTTTAAAACTGGTAGAACAGGCAATGAGATTTTAGCAGCTTCTCTTAATCAAGCAAAAGCAGAAGGTATTCAGCCAAGTATCTACACGCATCCAATTGGATTTCATGGCCATGCAGCAGGCACAACCATTGGCATGTGGGATATGCAACAAGGCGTTCCTGGCTCGGGCGATTATGCGATGCGTCCAAATACATGTTACTCAATTGAATTGAATGCAACGCATACTATTGCGGGATGGAATAAACCTGTAAGAATTGCTTTAGAACAAAATGGCTGTTATAATGGATCAAGTTTTGAATACCTTGATGGCCGACAAAAAACAATACTTTTAATTCAATAAAAAAAAGACGCTACCTAGGTAGCGTCTTTTTTTTATCATCTCATTATCATCCCATTATTATCCTATAATGATCCCATTCAGTTTTTATCTTATCCCAAAAAGAATGTTACAATAAAATAAGTGATGGCAGCAAGTACAGCACTCACAGGAATGGTTAATATCCATGCCCAAAGTAAATTGGTTGTTACGCCCCATCTAACTGCACTTAATCTTTTTGTTGCACCAACACCTATAATGGAACCAGTGATCGTATGTGTAGTAGAAACTGGAATACCCATTTGACCTGTAAAGAACAAGGTAAATGCACCAGCTGTTTCAGCAGCAACACCTTCAAGCGGCGTTACTTTGGTAATTTTAGAACCCATCGTTTTAACAATCTTCCAACCACCACTCATGGTGCCTAATCCAATAGCTAGGTAACATGCTACTGGCACCCAACCTGGAAGGGATGCAAAATCTTGTATCGAACCACTTGCGATTAATGCAGCGCCAATAATACCCATTACTTTTTGTGCATCATTACCACCGTGACCAATGCTAAATGCAGCAGAACTAAATAACTGTAATTTTTTGAACATATTACCTACAGTTAAAGCAGTAGGTGTTTTAATTTTTTCAACATATAAGTAAATCAAAATAAAAATAAGTGCAGTACCAAAAATACCATTTACAATCATCGTATTGTCTGCTTTATCTATCTCATCGGCAAAAGTTTTCTCGATATTAAAATTCGTCAACTTCGCTTTTACTTTATCAATATTTTTAGGCTGAATCGGATAAATTTGATTGATCAACAATACAGTAGAATCAATAGAAATTGTACCAGCTAAAAATAATTTTACGGGCGCTTTGTATTCCTCTGTAATAACTTTCGCAATATCAAATTCTTTTTTTGCCGAATCATTTTCAGGCGCTTTGGCTTCTAACACTAAAAAATCGTTCGCGTTTCTTACCGCATCTTTTAATTTACTTACTGCAATTTGATCCAACCAGCCACTGTCTTTTGCAACTTTTGCAATATAGATAGCACTTGTATTATCAAAGTTCTCAATCAATGGGTGTACTAAATTAAAACTAGCAGTTGCTTTTGTTAACTTTTCTTCTGTCAGTGTTAATTTTTTTAATAAAATAGTATCTGCTTTATTTTCAGCCAATTCAGATCGAATTGTTGAAACTTCTTTTTTGTATTTATCAATACCGTAAAACTTCTCAGCATTTTCGTTCATTTTGCTATTCTCAAAATAGTCAAACAAAAAAGCGGTCAACAAGGTAGTCGCTACAATGATTCCAATACGGATCCATATATTGCGCATGATGGTGACAACAGTGATGAACATAGAAGTTACAATACCAATCAATGGAGCCAAAAAGATAAACAAGATGGTTTTAATAATAGTATCAGCATCTACAATTTTTGCCCAAGAAAAATGAATCCCTTTAACTGAAAGTGCATGCGCAATGGCTGCTCCTGCAAATCCACCAATTAAAGTGTGAGAAGAGGAAGATGGAATACCATACCACCAAGTTAGTAAGTTCCAAAAAATTGCTGCTAATATTCCAGAAAAAATCACCGGTAAGGTTATGAACTCTTTATAAACTGTTTTACTAATCGAGTTTGCAACTGCATGGTCTTTAAAAATCCAAAATGCCACTGTGTTGAATAAAGCTGCCCAAAGCACTGCTTGAAAAGGTGTCAACACTTTGGTTGATACTACTGTAGCAATGGAGTTGGCGGCATCATGAAAACCATTGATATAATCAAATATAAGCGCAAGCGCTATGATAACAATTAGTAATGTCATTGTGAATTAAATTAAGCGTACTTGATGATAATTGACTCAACCACATTAGCAACATCTTCGATTTTGTCAGTTGCGATTTCAAGTACTTGGTAGATCTCTCTTTTTTTAATTACTTCTTTAAAATCATTTTCTTGTTCAAATAATTTTTCAATACTCATATCAAATATATCATCTGCCTGATTTTCAATACTATTGATTTTAATCATGGCATCTGTCATCTCTTTGATATTCTTCATATTACGTAAACCTAGAACCATTTTCTTGGTCTCCTGTGTTCCTTGTAAAACCAATTCAGCAAGTTTATGAATACCAGTATCGTTCGGGTTTACTTTATAAAAATTAATTTTTTTAGCAGATGCATAAATATAATCGGCAATATCATCTAATGATGTTGCTAAGTAGTGAATGTCTTCTCTGTCGAAGGGTGTGATAAAATTTCTCCCTAATTCAGTAAATATATTATGGGTTAATTCATCATTTTTATGTTCAAGATTTTCAATTTGAGCTAAAATATTGGCCCTCACATCTATATCTGGTTCGTTGACCATTTCTTTCAATTTGATGCCCATTTCGTTTACGTGTTCTGCAACTTCTTCAAATAGTTGAAAGAAAACCCTGTCTTTTGGTAAGAAAATCTTCATGATTGAGTTAAAATCCAT
>CALPJR020000142.1 GCA_943323935.2 Bifidobacterium breve | reverse complement strand
GAGCGCTACAAGCACAAGTATCAATTGAAATAATGGTTCATACGATTGTCAACTGCGCTTATTGAATCCTCAACTAAGCGTGGAAAAATAAGTTTCCTCCCAGCTCGGTAAATCTGAACTGGGAGGATTTTTTTTGGCTAACTTAGCAGCATGTCTAAAAAACTATATTTACTAGATGCGCTGGCCTTAATATATAGGGCCTATTATGCCCTCATCCGCACCCCAAGAATTACGAGTACAGGTATCAATACCAATGCGCAGTTTGGATTTACCAATACCTTATTGGAGATTATTAAAAAGGAAAACCCTTCCCATATTGCCGTATGTTTTGATACACATGCACCTACAGAAAGACATACCGACTTCACCGACTACAAAGCAAATAGAGAAGCCGCGCCCGAAGATTTATTAAGTTCATTACCACATATTAAAGCCATCATAGAAGGATTTAATATTCCTGTGGTAGAGTGTGATGGATATGAGGCGGACGATGTAATAGGTACATTGGCTTGGCAGGCTGCAGACTTGGGTTATGAAGTCTATATGGTTACGCCCGATAAAGATTATGGTCAATTATTAGTGAAAGAGAATGTGTATATGTGGAAGCCGCCCGCATTTGGGAACGAAAGAGAAATACTAGATGCAGAAAAAATTAAAGCCAAATGGGATATCGCACGCGTAGATCAAGTGATAGACATGTTAGGCTTAATGGGTGATGCGGCAGATAATATTCCGGGGATTCCAGGTGTGGGTGAAAAGACCGCGGCTAAATTATTAAAAGAGTATGACACACTCGAGGGTGTGTTAGCGAATGCAGATAAGATCAAGGGCGCAATGGGTGAAAAAGTGAGAACAGGAAAGGAGTCTGCCATTATGAGTAAAAAATTGGCAACCATCATTACCAATGTGCCAGTTCAGTTTCACGAAGAAGATTATCAATTATCTGAAAAAAATATTCCTGCATTAACAGAGATCTTTAATTTACTTGAATTCAAGACCCTTGGCAAACGCATATTAGGTGGTGATTTCGAAGTGGTGGTGGCGCAAGACCCAGAAGTGCAAACAGATTTATTTGGCAACGAAGTCAAATCTAAAAAGACAACTGTAAAAACAAAAACAATAGTGCTTGATTCAGAAGCAGGCACGCAGTCTGTGCTTGAGCCTAATGACGAGCCTGGCAATCCAGGTTACGATGACGACGAAGAAGCTTCCGATTTACCCAAATTAATTGCAAATAAAAATATTGAAAATACGCCACATACATATGAAATGATTGTTGGCGATCAGGCGATCGATGCTTTTATAAAAAAGGTAAGTGTTAAAAAAGAAATTTGTATCGATACAGAAACAACAGGTATTGATGCGAATAATGTGCAGTTAGTTGGATTAAGTTTTTCAAACACGATCCATACTGGTTATTATTTACCCATAGCGAACGATGGCGATGGAGCTGATGGCGCAAAACATATTTTGAAAAAACTTCAACCCTTATTTGAGGATGAGACAATTACATGGATTGGACAAAATTTAAAATATGATTTCTTGGTGTTGAAATGGTATGGTGTTATTTTAAAAGGAAAAACTTTTGATACGATGTTAGCGCACTATGTGATAGAGCCAGAAGGCAGGCGCAGCATGGATATCCTGAGCGAACAGTTTTTAGGATATGCACCCGTGAGCATCGAAAACCTAATTGGTAAAAAAGGAAAAAACCAAGGAACGATGCGCGATGTGCCTTTGGATCAAATCACAGAGTACGCAGCAGAAGACGCAGATATCACTTTTCAATTGAAAGAATGCTTCGAACCCTTATTGACCAAGCGCGAAGTGAAACGTGTTTTTGAAGAAGTCGAAAACCCCTTGATGCAAGTATTAGTGGACATGGAGTTTGAGGGCGTTAAAGTAGACGAACAATTTTTAAATGAATATAGTAAGGTACTAGAAGCAGATATTAAAATAAGCGAAGAGCGGGTGTTTGAACAAGCGGGTGTAAGATTTAATCTTGCATCTCCAAAACAATTGGGCGAGGTTTTGTTTGATATTTTAAAAATTGACCCAAAAGCAAAAAAAACGAAGACAGGTCAATACGCTACAGGAGAAGATGTACTTGCTAAGCTGGCAGCGAAACATAAAATCGTAGACGATATTTTAAACTTTAGAGAACTAAGTAAATTAAAATCTACTTATGTGGATGCACTGCCTGCTATTCTCAATCCAAAAACAGGAAGAATCCATACAAGCTATGCGCAAGCAGTTGCGGTAACCGGAAGATTAAGTAGCACCAATCCAAATTTGCAAAATATCCCCATTCGTTCAGAGCGTGGACGCGAGGTTAGAAAAGCATTTATACCAAGAGACCCTGCTCGCATTTTAGTGAGTGCGGATTATTCCCAAATAGAATTAAGGGTGGTTGCTGCCATTAGTGGTGATCCAAATATGTGCGACGCATTTAAACAAGGGAAAGACATCCACACTGCAACGGCTGCAAAAGTATATGGCATCGCAGAGGCGGACGTAACAAAAGAACAACGTTATAAAGCCAAGAGCGTCAACTTTGGTATTATCTATGGACAGGGTGCATTTGGTTTAGCCGAAAACTTGGGCATCTCAAGAACAGAGGCAAAAGAGATTATAGATAATTATAAAAAAGAATTTCCCAATATTCAATTGTACATGGACCAGCAAATCAATAAAGCGAAAGAACAAGGCTTTGTTGAAACTTTGATGGGACGTAAACGCTGGCTAAGAGATATCAACTCTTCTAATTTTACGGTGCGTGGTTTTGCTGAACGCAACGCCATCAACTCCCCAATACAAGGATCTGCGGCAGACATGATCAAACTGGCGATGATTAAAATCCATCATGAAATGAAAAAGCAACATTGGGAATCAAAAATGATTTTACAAGTGCATGATGAATTGGTTTTTGATGCTGTGGAGTCCGAACTACCAGCATTAAAGGCATTGATTTTATCTTGTATGACCACCGCCATGGAACTGCCAAATGGTGTCCCAGTAGAAGCAGAAATTGGCCAAGGAAAAAATTGGCTAGAAGCGCATTAAATAATTGTGCCCTTAAGAAAATTTAAGGGCACAATTATTTTTGTCTAATGATTTTTTCGACAGCCCCCATAAACGAGGCTGCCGATCAAAAAGAACAAACTTGAGAGCGTCTGATGTTTAAAAAACCATAAGAGTAAAAATAAAAAAGCCCTTAAAATTTTAAGGGCTTTTTTATTACCTATTCATTGAGGCTAAAAACTCTTCGTTGTCTTTTGTGCCGCGCATGCGTTTTAATAATTCATTCATTGCTTCGTCGGTGTTCATATCGTTCAAGAACAAACGAAGGATATTCATTCTTTGTAATACATCTTTGTCTAATAATAAATCATCACGACGCGTGCTTGATCCTGTTAAATCAATCGCAGGGAAGATACGCTTGTTCGCTAAACGACGATCTAAAACTAATTCCATATTACCTGTTCCTTTGAATTCTTCAAAGATCACTTCGTCCATTTTAGAACCAGTGTCTACAAGCGCTGTTGCAATGATAGTCAATGATCCACCGTTTTCAATTTTACGTGCAGCACCAAAAAATTGTTTTGGTTTTTGCATGGCGTTGGCTTCTACCCCACCCGATAATACTTTACCAGAGCTTGGTGCTACCGTATTGTGCGCACGTGCTAAACGTGTAATTGAATCTAATAAAATCACCACATCGTGTCCGCACTCTACTAAACGTTTTGCTTTTTGTAAAGCCATCGTAGATACCTTAACGTGTTTTTCTGCAGGCTCATCAAATGTAGATGCAATCACTTCTGCTTTAACAGAACGCTCTACATCGGTTACTTCCTCTGGACGTTCATCTACCAATACCACCATCAAATAACATTCTGGGTG
>CALPJR020000141.1 GCA_943323935.2 Bifidobacterium breve | reverse complement strand
TGCAAGTGGGAAAAATAAAAGCACCACATTCTTTCCTTTAGCATCTGCTAAATGCACTTGGTTTTTATCTGTATCAAATAAGGTGAAATCAGGGGCGTTTTGTCCGATTGAAATTGGCATAATTGTATAGTTTATAAGTTTAAGATATCAAAAGTAAAAGTGTTTGATGAGACCTCCATTTATTTACATAAAATTAATGTGCAATAAGGGCTAATTTTTCCCTTTTCGATAATGCTTCTACCGAGTCCATTAATACTTTCATTTCTACTGGATGCTTATCCAGATAATCCATTGTTGCATAAAATTGAACCCGATCTACTTTATTTAGATTGAATACACGTTGGTAATATTCTGCTTTCTTGAGGGATGGTTGTATGGTTGTATCGGTCTGAATTTGTCTTGTAAGGTATTCATCTACTTGCATTAACTGCCATACTGTTTGTTGCATGGTCTTGATAGGCAAAAGCGAACCCTTTTTTGTTTCCTTTGAAGCGCATGCAGTAAGCAATAGCATGCCTAAGATGATTATATTTCTCATTCAAAATATGCTTTATACTTATTGATATTTGTAATATCTATCGCAGACAATGTGGTTATCAATTGTTTTTTAGTTGCCCGGTCAGCATCCGAAAACAAACCGATTAATTCTGTCACCCTGCCTTGCATAAAGATAGAGATAGCCATAGAATTGACATTGTCCTCATTCAATTCTTGCAAACTCATTAATGCGTTTAGAATGGCCACTTTGGCCTGCTCTGGCTGATCTGCCATTTGATCCATCCCTTTTCTATAATAGTTAAAACAAATTTCATGTAATTTATCAAATCCACTTTTAGTCAGGTTATCAATTAGGATAAACCGATTGCGTTGCCCGTCATAAGATTTCCATCCATTAATGCCTGATCCATCTGGCGCATTGTACACAATATTTAATGCTTTACTGAAATAGGGTGCCCCTCCATTTTTAGAGAAAGAATCATAATCTAAGCCTAGAATGATATAGACATAGTAAGCTAAGGTAGCAGTTAAATTGGCCTCTAAAGGATCGGTTCTGGCAACATTGTTTTCATTGAATTCAATAGGCTGTCCTAATTGATATTTAAAAATAAAATTAGCATCTTGCATATTCAACAATGGCGTTGTATAATTGGCGCGATACACAGGTCTATTTGCAACAATACTTAATTTAGCATTATATACACCTGGAGATACCACAGATTCGATAGTGATATAAAAACTACAATCAATTTTCTCCTCTTGCGTAAAAATATCTGAAGTCCATTTACGTTGGTTGATAAAATCTTTTAACTGTGTTTGAAGTTGCGTGAAAAATTTAGGATCCACTTGATTATCCACTTTATTGGTTTGCAAGCTAACAAGAGCAGCAAGCTCCTGCCCTTTCAATTGCTGAAAAGTAAAAAAGCAGCATAAGATGATCAACATTTTCCTTGAAAACATACCTAATTGTTTTATACCCTAAAATACAAAAACGTCCCGAATCTTCGGGACGTTTTATATAAATACCTTAATAAGTCTAACGGAATAAATCCGCTTCCTCGTTTTTACGATGATAAATCTTGTCATCAATGAATTCAGCAGTTGCTAAAATCGCTGGATTTGGCATACGCTCATAAGCTTTAGAGATTTCGATTTGCTCTTTATTCTCATGAATTTCTTCCAAACTGTCTGTATGACTTGCAAACTCCTCTAATTTAGAGTGTAATTCTTCTCTAATAGAGATATTGATTTGATTCGCTCTTTTTGCAATAATAGAAATTGATTCATACAAATTTCCAGTCTTTGCTTTCAAAGCCTTCAAACTTTTTGTTTCTACAACAGCAGGTGTGTTAGCACCCATATGTCTTCTTAATTTACTCATTTTATATTGTTTAAATATTGATCAGTTTGTTTCTTTATTTTTTTTGCTTCTGTCATCAATGGACTATCGCTATATCTATCTACAAAATCATTGTATTCTGCAATCACTTTTTCAAAACGCTCTTTTTGTTTATCAATGAAACTATTTTCTGCAAATTTAAAATAGGACTTCACTGTTAATAATTTGTACTTATCAGCTTGTTTAGAGTCTGGGAAATAATCTGATAATAAACCGTAAGAAACTGCAGAAGCTCTGTACAAGGCAAGATCATAGTACAATGTAGCAGTTTTGTAATCCTTTAATTCTAATTTTTCTCTACATGCATCAATCACTTCAGACGCTTCCTTCACTCTTGTACTTGTTGGGTGTGCGTCAATAAAAGATTGCATTAATTGCATTGCTCTATTGGTTGTGGTTTGATCTAATTCAGCTTTAGGGGAACGCTTATAATAAGTATATGCCCTCATGAATTCTACTTCTTCTACTTTTGTAGAATTAGGGAAATACTCGATAAAAGTTTTATATATATTTTCTGCATTCTCATAATCCTTATCGTAATAATAAGAATTAGCATACATTAAATATAACTCCTCATAACGAGGTGTTCCTTTTACGAACTGAATGACTGATTCAAAGAGCTGTTGTGCATTAATGTATTTCTTTTCTGCAAAATATTTTTCTGCCATTTTAACTTTGTAGTCTGTGTCCTTGTTCTTCAACACTTTTTGGAACTTTGAAGTACAAGCACTCAAACTTAAAACCAGGCAAAATAATAAGATGATTCTATTCATACAGGGTGGCAAAATTAACTAATAATCCCCAATTTAGGACGAAAAAGATTGCGAATAAAGGCTTTGACGTTAAGAAATAGCTAAAACCCGCTTGATAGTCAATTAATTACCTACAAAAGGGCTGCTACCCCCTTTTAGGGACAGAAATGGACAGAAAACCAAAGCCCCGCCTAGGGGCTTAAAATCATTAGAGGTTTTTAGGCAGCCATTACTTTTTTAAAATGGCTGCCTAAAAACAAAAGCCCCGCTATTGCGGGGCTTTAATATGATCAAAGTGTTTTTTTGAACCAAAAAAACTATCCTTCTTTGTTTTCATCCAATTTAGCTTTGATTTCTGCTAAAGCACCTAAATCACCTAATGTAGATTTCTCTACTTTAGCTTGAACTGCTTTAACTGCTTTCTTAGTGTTATCACTTTCAGCTTTTGCTTCTTTCTTAGCTACTTCTTTTTCTTCTTGGATGTTTTGCTCCCAAATTCTTGCATGAGAAACTACGATACGCTTTTCATTACGATCAAATTCGATCACCATGAATTGTGCTGTTTCTTCTGCTTGAACTTGCTTGCCATCTTCTTTAGCTAAGTGACGGTTAGGCGCGAAACCTTCTAGACCATAAGGCATTTGTACGATAGCACCTTTATCATCCTTACGAACGATGGTACCTTCGTGAATAGATCCGATTGCAAAAGTTGCTTCTAATGCATTCCAAGGATCTTCTTCTAATTGCTTATGTCCTAATTGAAGTTTTCTGTTTTCTTTATCGATGTTCAAGATTTTGATATCGATAGACTCACCTACTTTCACATACTCAGAAGGGTGATTGAAACGCTTCAACCAGCTTAAATCGCTGATGTGAATCATTCCACCAATGCCAGACTCTAATTCAACAAACACACCGTAAGGAGTGATGTTTTTAACTAGACCCTTGTGCATGCTATTTTCAGGGAATTTATTATCGATAGCGCTCCAAGGATCTTGAGACATTTGTTTAATACTCAAGCTCATCTTACGAGCATCTTTATCTAATGTAACTACTTTCGCTTCATGCTCATCTCCTAATTTGAAGAATTCTTTAGCGTTGATAGGTGTGTTCGCCCAAGTGATTTCAGAAACGTGTACAAGACCTTCAACACCTGGTTGAATTTCTAAGAACGCACCGTAATCTTCGATGTTCACAACTTTACCTTTCACTACACTACCTTCTGATAAGTCAGTTGGTAATACATCCCAAGGGTGTGGAGTCAAT
>CALPJR020000140.1 GCA_943323935.2 Bifidobacterium breve | reverse complement strand
TTTGGTGTGGCAGGTGACAAAGAATTGTTATTTTTGTAAAGTTAGTTTAGAAACAGGATTTAACACATTAAAAATAAGCGCATTGGAACAACTTTCTTCTTTAAATGACCGTAAAAAAAATACGGTTACTAGGCTCACTCGTAGCTCTAAAATCTTCAAAACCATTATACAGGCTATCTTGGATAAAAAAGGTGAAAATGTAATTAGCCTTGACCTTAAAAAAGTACATGAAGCAGCTGCAGATTTCTTCATCATTTGTGAAGCAAACAATACCACACAGTTAAGAGCCATTGCCGATTTTATCGATTATGAAGTAAAGCACAAGTGTGACGATCTTCCGTATAAAACAGAGGGAAAGCAAGGCGGACAATGGTTATTAATTGATTATATCAATGTAGTTGTTCATGTGATGCACCCAGAAGCACGTGGTTTTTATAAATTGGAAGAGTTATGGAGCGATGCAGACATGAAAACACATGAAGATTAATGGGACCTTGGTCAACAATATTCATTTCCACTTGTTTATATAAAAAGCAGTAACAGCAACAATACTATGTCAGAGCCAAAAAATAATAAAAAGAAAAATTCGCCTTTGGGAGATGGACCTAAAATGCCCAAGTTCAACATCTATTGGATATATGGACTTATTGCATTGTCTCTTTTCTCGGCTCGATTTTTTCAAATGACACCCGAATTGACCACAACGACTGAACAAGAGTTCAAGCAAGTGATGTTGATGAGAGGTGATGTGGAGCGTATTGACCTTGTTCAAAACAAAGAAATCGTTCGTGTTTATATTAAAGCAGATAGTATTCAGAAAGACTACTACGTGCAAAAGTTCAAGAAGAAATTAGAAAAGGCGAAAGTAAAAGGGGTGCCATTGTTTGAGTTTAGTGTAACCGATTGGAATAGTTTCAACGAGCGTTTACAAAAATTCTATGAGCAAAAAGGGATTCAGGAAGTGCCACAAAATACCATCAAAGAAGGGGAGTGGTTTGGACCAATTGCCAATTTCATATTTACGATGTTAATCATTGTGGTGATTTGGATGGTGATGATGCGCAAGATGGGCGGCGGCGGCGGAAGTGGCGGTGGCCCAGGTGGTATCTTTAATGTAGGTAAATCAAAAGCAACTTTGTTTGAAAAAGGTGGCACAAAAGTGAATATTACTTTTGCAGATGTTGCTGGATTAGAAGAAGCAAAAGAAGAAGTGATGGAGATTGTGGACTTCTTAAAACAACCAAAAAAATATACAGCCCTAGGAGGTAAAATTCCAAAAGGTGCATTGTTAATAGGCCCTCCAGGAACAGGTAAAACATTATTAGCGAAAGCGATGGCGGGAGAAGCACAAGTGCCTTTCTTTAGCTTAAGTGGTTCCGATTTTGTGGAAATGTTTGTGGGTGTGGGTGCAAGTCGTGTGCGTGATTTATTTAAGCAAGCACGTGAGAAAGCGCCTTGTATAATTTTCATAGATGAGATTGATGCGATTGGTCGTGCGCGTGGCAAGAATGCCATGATGAGCAATGATGAGCGTGAAAATACCTTGAACCAATTATTAGTAGAGATGGATGGATTTGGTGGAGACACTGGTATTATTATTCTAGCTGCTACCAATCGTCCAGATGTATTGGATTCTGCCTTATTAAGACCAGGACGTTTTGATCGTCAGATTTCAATTGATCGTCCAGACGTAAAAGGGCGTGAAGAAATATTTAAAGTGCACTTAGGTCCAATCAAAGTATCTGAAAGTTTAGACGTTCATAAATTGGCTGAACAAACACCAGGGTTTGCTGGTGCAGATATTGCGAATGTTTGTAACGAAGCTGCCTTGATTGCTGCACGTAAAGGAAAGACTGGCGTAGAGATGAAAGATTTCCAAGATGCGATTGACAGGGTCATTGGTGGATTAGAAAAGAAAAATAAAATTATTTCTAAAGAAGAGAAAGAAGTGATTGCCTACCATGAAGCTGGACATGCAATTTGTGGCTGGTTCTTAGAACACGCTTATCCTTTATTAAAAGTAACCATTGTTCCAAGAGGTACTGCTGCATTGGGTTACGCACAGTACACGCCTAAGGAACAATACTTATATACGATTGAGCAATTGACCGATCAAATGTGTATGACATTAGGTGGACGTGCTGCTGAACAAATTTTCTTTGGTCGTATTTCAACTGGCGCATCAAACGATTTACAACAAATCACCAAGATGGCTTACTCGATGGTAACCACTTATGGTATGAATGATAAAATTGGTAATGTAAGTTTCTACGATCCATCTCAAGAAAATACTTTTCAAAAACCATTCAGTGAAGAGACAGGAAAAATTATTGACGAAGAAGTACGAAAGATGATTGATGCTGCCTACCACAGAACTTTAGATTTATTACAATCTAAAAAAGATGAAGTAGAGAAAGTGGCTCAAGCATTGTTAACAAGAGAAGTTTTACATAAGTCTGATGTAGAGGAATTGATTGGTGACCGTCCATTTGAGGAAAAGAAAATCCTTGAAGAAACAACTGTCACTGCAGATGCAGACAATCAGTTTGCACCAAATGAAACAACAGTCGAAACCCCTGCAGACAAGTCTGATGATGTGATTGAAAATGCAAACGCAACCATTCATGCAGCAGATGCAACAGATAATAACGAATAAGTTATAAATGGAATCGCAAGGCGCAAGACAAAAAATATTACAAAAGATAAAACAGGCATTGAAAGATCCAGTGCCAGTTCCTTTTCCAGATCAGGTAGCTGATACGCCTACTTTCATTCCAACCGAAAAAGAAATGGCGATTGAATTTGCTCAAAAGTTCACTGAACTCTTGGGCAAATTTGTATACTGCGCCGACGAGCAAGAATTGATTGCACAATTGAATGCCTTGATTATTGCGAAGGGTTGGAATAAAATATATTCAAAAGAAACAGATTGGTTGTCTACATTACGTCCTTTTCAATTTGATCCTGTGACAACAGATGACTTAGCAGAATGCGACGCAGCAATTACATTGTGTTCACATTTAGTGGCTAGAACAGGCACCATTGTATTAAGCAGTAAAGACGCTAGCGGAAGGACTGCCAGTGTGTATGCGCCTATTCATATTTGTATTGCCTATGCCGACCAATTGGTATATGATATAGCTGATAGCTTGGTTCAATTTAAAAATAACCAAGAAGGTTTCCCTTCTATGATTAGTTTTGCAACAGGTCCTAGCCGAACTGCTGATATTGAAAAAACATTAGTGGTTGGCGTACACGGGCCTAAAGAAGTCTATTGTTTTTTAATTGATAATACACCTGTTTAGTACCTTTAATCAAATTAACCTCCTTACATGGTATTGGAAACTGGCAAAAAAGTGTATTTTCTTTCTGACTTTCATTTAGGTGCGCCTAATGATACAGAAAGCAGAAAAAGAGAAGATCGCTTGGTGCGCTTTTTACAAGATGCGCGTAAAGATGCCGGTATTATTTTTATTGTAGGCGATATTTTTGATTTTTGGTTCGAATACAAAACGGTGGTGCCAAAAGGTTTTGTTAGAATTTTAGGCACCCTTGCGCAAATGGCAGACGAAGGCATTCAGTTGCATATTTTTACTGGCAACCATGATTTGTGGATGCAGGATTATTTATCAAAAGAATTGAATGCAAAACTATATTTTGAGCCACAACAATTTACCATTCAAAATAAACAATTCTTAATAGGGCATGGAGACGGATTAGGTCCTGGCGACAATGGTTACAAGCGTTTAAAGAAAATATTTACGAATCCGGTTTGTCAATGGTTATTCAGATGGCTACACCCAGATGCAGGCATACAATTAGCCAATTATTTTAGTCGAAAAAGTCGTGCTAAAACAGGCAATGCAGACGAAATATTTTTAGGAGAAGACAAAGAATGGTTGATCCTGTATACCA
>CALPJR020000139.1 GCA_943323935.2 Bifidobacterium breve | reverse complement strand
ATCAAGGCTTGCACATCCTTAGGAAAACATGATCCACCATAACCAATGCCTGGGAATAGAAAACGCTTTCCGATTCTGTCATCCGATCCTATTCCTCTTCTCACCATATCCACGTCCGCACCCATGCGCTCACACAACTGTGCGATCTCGTTCATGAAAGAGATCTTTGTTGCAAGGAATGAATTTGCTGCGTACTTTGTTAACTCCGAACTACGCTCGTCCATGAAAATAACAGGATTACCTTGTCTTACAAATGGTGCGTATAAATCACTCATTAATTTCTTGGCTTTGTCCGATCTTGTTCCTACCACTACCCTGTCTGGCTTCATAAAATCATCCACCGCCACACCCTCTCTTAAAAACTCAGGATTGCTCACTACATCGTATTCTCCTTTGTAGTTCGTTGCAACGGCTGCACTTACTTTATCTGCAGTACCTACTGGCACAGTGCTCTTATTGACAATGACTTTATAGCCCTTTAATATCTTTCCTAAATGATCCGCGACGCCCAATACATATTTTAAATCTGCACTTCCGTCCGCTCCCGGTGGTGTTGGCAAGGCTAAAAAAATAATCTCCGCATCCTCTACCGCTTCTTCTAACCCAGTCGTGAATTTTAAACGCTCCTCTTTGATATTTCTTAAAAATATTTTCTCTAAGCCTGGTTCGTATATCGTGATTTGTCCTGCGCTTAATTTTTCAACCTTGGATTTGTCGATATCTACACAAGTCACTTTATTACCCGTCTCTGCGAAACAAGTGCCTGTAACCAATCCTACATATCCTGTGCCTACTACTGCTATTTTCATCTATTTGTATTTTAATTAAAGAAAGATTGAACCCCTTCTGTAATATATTTTAATTGCGCTTCATCAATTTCTGTGTGAATTGGTAAAGAACAAACGCATGGCGTTAATTGATCCGTTACTTTTAAATCCCATTGATGATGCTGTTCTGATGCAAACATTTTTTGAAGATGCCCTGGAACAGGATAATAAATCATACATGGAATTTCTTTAGCCGCTAAATGGGCAATAAATTTTTCTCTGTCTACGCCTTTCAACTGAATGGTGTATTGATGAAACACATGCGTACTATAATTTGCAATAGCTGGAGTTACAATTGCATTAATGCCAACAAATGCTTGCGTGTAATAAGCTGCAACAGCTTGTCTCGACTTATTGTATGTATCTAATTTTGCCAATTTAATATTTAAGATAGCTGCTTGAATAGAATCCAATCTTGAATTACATCCTACCACATCATGATAATAACGTGCCGATTGTCCGTGATTGGCGATCATGGCCATTTTATCTGCTAAAACTTTATCATTGGAAAAAATAGCACCTCCATCTCCAAATGCGCCTAAATTTTTACTAGGATAAAAAGAAGTGGCACCAATATGACCCATGGTACCCGTTTTTTTAACAGTGCCGTCAGAGAAAGTATAGTCTGCTCCTATCGCTTGTGCATTGTCTTCGATCACATATAAATTATGTTGCTTGGCAATGTCCAAAATCGCTTCCATGGGCGCCGCATGTCCATATAAATGCACAGGTACAATCGCTTTTGTTTTTGGTGTAATCGCTTTTTTCAAGCTTTCTATATCCATGCAATAAGTCACAGGGTCAACATCTACAAAAACAGGAGTCAATTTTAATAAAGCCACAACTTCTGTGGTAGCGATATAAGTAAATGAAGGCGTGATCACCTCGTCACCTGGTTGCAAGTCCAATGCCATCATCGCTATCTGAAGCGCATCCGTTCCATTGGCGCAAGGCACCACATATTCTACGCCTAAATAATCCCCTAAATTTTTTGAAAAATCTTGTACGGCTTTGCCATTAATATAAGCAGCAGTATCCAATACGTTTTGTATGGCCTGGTCAACCTCTTCTTTGATGGCTAGATACTGACTTTTTGTATCTACCATTTGTATTTTACGCATCCAATGAATTTTGCCAAAATTACAATAAAATGGCCAAAATGGTGGAAATACCCCCTTTGTATCCCATCTTTGCATTAGCCTATTTTTATGATACTATATCGACTTTTTTTAATGTTTTATCCAATCCTAGCTAAGCTCATTAGTCCATTTAATGAGAAAGCAAAAAATTGGGTTATAGGGCAGCAAAAGGTTTGGGAAGAAGTTAGTGTTTTAAGCAGTCAAATAAAGGGACCCATCATTTGGGTACACTGCGCCTCTTATGGTGAATTTGAACAAGGCCTTCCCATCATTAGCGGCTTAAAAAAAACCTATCCGACCCATCAAATATGGGTGACTTTTTTTTCCCCTTCAGGCTACTTACACCGAAAGCATCACCCAGCTGTTGACTTTGTTTCTTATCTACCCCTGGATAGTTCAACTGCTGCAACTAAGTGGATGGAAATGGTGCAACCAAAATGTATTGTATTTATCAAATATGAATTTTGGTACTACTATTTAAAGCTTGCATCAATCAATAAAATTCCTACTTTTTTAGCTGCTGGAATTTTTAGACCAGACCAAATATTTTTTAAATTCTATGGCGGATTTTATCGTTCCATATTAAAATTATTCACTGGTATTTTAGTACAAGATCTTCATTCAAAAAATTTAATCGCTCCCCTATTAAAGGATACATATTTGCATATCAGTGGAGATACCCGTTTTGATCGTGTGTTGGATATTGCTGCAACAAGAAATTCTATTGATTGGGTATCCAGATTAGCCGATGGTAAAATAATTGTTGCAGGAAGTACTTGGGAAGATGACCATCAAATCATTGGATCCGTTTTGGAGCAATCTGATCAATTGGAGCAATGTAATTG
Source organism: Bifidobacterium breve (assembly GCA_943323935.2). The sequence continues at coordinate 1,121 of CALPJR020000139.1, read as the reverse complement.
GATCATTGTACCACATCATGTAGATGCAGTATCCATCAAAGATTGCAAAGCTCATTTTACAAATGCTTTTTGTTTGTCCGAATGGTTGACCCAATCTAATTCAATGGAAAAGCCAATGGTATTGATTGTTGACCAGATTGGTTTATTAAGTAATTTATACCAATACGCTGATATCGCCTATATAGGTGGAGGTTTTACAAAGGATGGTATTCATAATGTGCTTGAAGCCGCAGTATTTGGCAAGCCAGTAATTTGGGGACCAAATGATTTAAAATACCCCGAAGCGATTGGACTACGCAACGCCCATGGCGGTATTCAAATAAAAGATGCAAACACTTTAAATACTACCATCCATAAACTATTGAATGATGCTAGTTTTTCTAAAGCTACAGGCGAGGCAGCTTTAATCTATGTGCAAGCACATGCAGGTGCCACTATAAAAACAATCGAATGTATTAAGCAAATCTACGTTTCACCAATAGATCAAAAGCTTTAACTACTTGGTCCGTATCGTCCCATTTATTTTGTTCCCTTAAATTAGATTTGATCCAAAATTGTGCTTCTGCATATATTTTAAATCCATTGATGGTTTTAATGGCCTGATCAAATGCTTTTTCATCTCCCCCAAAAAGGGAAGCTATAAACTGAAATTTATCATTGATTCCAATGGCCGCTTTTAAGTCCTTGATGGGGTCTAAAGCCAATTTTTCTTGTAGTTCAGTATTTGTAATAGTGGCATTGATCTCCTTTGGAATTGAATCAGTTACTACAGGTATCTTAGGTACTAAAGGTTCAACTGGTTCTAATTTTGGCAAACTAGGAATCCTTACTTCCACTGGTTCAATTTCAGGGATAGGACTATTAATTACTTCAGCAACTTCTTCGCCTCCTGGAATCATCACTGAAACATTATTTGGAAGATTGTTAAATTGATCTGTTTCTGATAAGGCTGCTAGCAATTGGACGGCCGTCTGTTTTAATTGGCTTTTGTCTGCCTTTTCGGCCAATTGTGTGGTTAATTTTTCAACCAAAGCGGCAACTCTTTCCATAGGAATGTCTACTTTTGAAGGAATTAAAGAATAAGGATTTATTTAAGAACGAAAAAGAAATTGCATTATTGT
>CALPJR020000138.1 GCA_943323935.2 Bifidobacterium breve | reverse complement strand
GTTTTTGCTTTTTCGCACTCATCCGCAAAATCAAGCAAGCTTGTTTCGCGTCTTCGCACGAAAAAGCCCACGCTGTTCGCGTGGGCTTTGTGACCCCGTCAGGATTCAAACCTGAAACCTTTTGATCCGTAGTCAAATACTCTATTCAGTTGAGCTACGGGGCCATTCCACTTACTAACCCAAATCAATAAGGGGTGCAAATATACCTCAAAATACCATTTTACCAAAGGAAAAGGGCAAATAAAACTTCTAAAACCAGCAATTAATAATGCCAGCGGACAAAGGCTTCCATTGCTGCATACTTAGTTAAACCAAGGTTAGCATACAAATTTGCGGTGTTGGCGTTGCGTATCTCTGCTCTTTGCCAGAACTCTCTAGAATCGCTGCCCTGGAAAGGAACACTGTCTTTTTGAGATTGATGGATGAATATGCCAAAGCGTTTTTTCATCACCTGGTCTGGGCTCATTGGAACGGCCATCTCAATTTCAGAGATATCCCATTCTTGCCATGCGCCTTTATACAACCAAACCCAACAATCTTTTACCCAAGCATCACCTGCAGATTTTAATCGACGCATACTTTCAAAAACCACCTCTAAACAAACTTTGTGCGTACCATGTGGATCTGCTAAGTCACCTGCACAAAATACTTGGTGGGGCTGAATTTTGCGTAAGAGTTCCATTGTAATTTCAATATCCTTTTCGCTCAAAGGCTTTTTATCAATCATACCCGTTTCATAAAAGGGGAGATCCATAAAATGGTAATTGTTTTCCGAAATACCTACATACCTGCAAGTAGCTTTAGCCTCACACCTTCTTATTAAACCTTTGATGGCCCTAATTTCTGCGGTATCTAAATGATTGCTTGCCTTGTTTGCTAAAAAAGCCCTTGCATTGGTAAGGATCTCTTGGCTCTTTTTATTATCAATTCCAAATAGGTCTTCGAATCCTACAGCAAAATCTAAAAATCGTGTCACAAATTCATCTGTAACTGCAATATTACCGCTGGTTTGGTAAGCCACATGCACATCATGTCCTTGATCGTGTAAACGCATGAATGTACCACCCATACTGATAATGTCATCGTCTGGATGTGGAGAGAAAATCAATACCTTCTTGCTATGTGGTTCACTGCGTTCAGGGTGTGCTGGAATGACTGCATTTGGTTTTCCGCCAGGCCATCCTGTGATGGAATCACGTAACATATAAAAAACTTGCAGATTAATATCGTACACCGATTCTTTCAGCACCAATAAGTCAGACAAGCTATTCTCTTTATAATCATCAGAAGTTAAGCTTAAAACAGTTTTATTTAATTTCAATGCTAAATCAATCACCGCTTTTTTAATCATCTGTGGTGTCCAATCATTCGCACCTGTTAACCAAGGTGATTTATGTCGGGTGAGTTCTGTTGCAGCCAATTCGTCAATTACAAAAGTACAGTCATCATGGTTTTGTAAAACACTAGCAGGGATTTGTTCTGTGATAGTTCCTTCAACAGCTTTGGCAACAATATCCGCTTTATTGCTCCAAGCAAGCAATACAATTTTTTTAGCTTTCATAATACTACTAATACCAACTGTGATCGCTAACTGAGGTACTTTATTTAAATCATGCCATTCATATACATTGGCCATTCTAGTCAATTGATCTAAATGAATCACCCTCGTTTTAGAGTGAAAACTAGAACCAGGCTCGTTAAAACCAATATGTCCATTTTTACCAATCCCTAAAATTTGTAAATCTATCCCACCTAATTTTTCGATTGTTTGTTCGTAGGCAACACATTTTTCCTTTAACTCATCCATATCCCATTCTGAACTTGGTATATGAATATTTTTTGGATCAATATCTATATGATTGAATAAATGACGATGCATAAAACTCCAATAACTTTGGTAGGCATCTCTTGGAATAGGGTAGTATTCATCCAAGTTCACTGTGATCACATTTTTAAAACTAAGTCCTTCTTCTTTATGTAATCTTACCAATTCTTTATACAATAAAATAGGGGTTGCACCAGTAGCCATTCCTAAAATACAGGGTAAACCTTTAGCTTGTTTATCTTTAATTAACTGTGCAATTTGAGCAGCAACTGCATTGGAGCCAGACGCTACATCTTTGTAAATCTTGACTGGTATTTTCTCAAATGATTCAAGCATAATTATGAATTGTAAATTTGAATATTAAAGTTATAAAAAAGGCCTCAATAATGAGGCCTAAATTTTAATCAACTTTGTTGATTTTAATGATATTTGTTGGTAAGTGTAATTGAATCGGGGTACTGCCTGTGTTAATCACCACATCGCCTGTATTTACAAAACCTTGTGTTTTTAAAAATTGTATTTGATCTTTTATGATCTCATCTAAACTTTCTTCTTTATCATAGTAGAAAGCTTTCACACCCCAGCTTAATGATAATTGATTCACTAAACTTTTTTGCTTTGTGAAGATAAATAAGGGTGATTGAGGTCGGAAACTACTTAACATAAATGCAGTATAACCGCTTTGTGTCATTCCTACTAATGCATTTGCATTGCTATCCTCAGATAATTTAGATGCATTATAACAAACGGCATCACTCAAGAAGGAAGGAGAGTGCGGCTGTGGTTTTAAATCTTCTGAACGATTGTACTTGTATCCATTTTCTTCTACTTCGGTGATAATCTTACGCATGGTCTCAATCACCAATACTGGGAATTGACCAGTTGCAGTCTCACCACTCAACATCACCGCATCAGCACCTTCGATCACTGCATTGGCAACGTCAGTGATTTCTGAACGGTTTGGTTTTACTCTGTCAATCATGGACTCCATCATTTGAGTTGCCACAATCACAGGCTTCGCTCTATGGATACATTTTCTAATCAATTCTTTTTGTATCAATGGGATTTTCTCAACTGGTAATTCAACACCTAAATCACCACGTGCAATCATAATCGCATCACTTGCAATAATGATATCGCGGATATTCGTTAAGGCCTCTGGCATTTCTATTTTAGCAATAATTTTAGCGTTGCTTTGATGTTCGTTTAAGATGCCTCTTAGCATTTCAATATCTGCCACACGCTTTACAAAACTTAATGCAACCCAGTCCAATTCTTCTTTAATAATGAATGCAGCATCTTCTAAATCTTTTTCGGTAAGTGCTGGTAAGGATATTTTTGTATCAGGTAAATTGATTCCTTTTTTTGAAGAAATAATGCCACCAAGTGTTACTTTCACTTTCACATCACCATTCGATTCTACACTGTGCACCAAGACTTCTATCTTTCCATCATCAATCATGATGGTATTTCCCACAACCACATCGCCTGCAAGGTTAGGGTAGGATACATATATTTTCTCTAGGGTTCCAATGCATTTAGTATTGGTGAATGTTAAGATATCGCCTTCCTTTACTTCTAAACGATTGTTCTCAATTTCACCAACTCTTAATTTAGGCCCTTGCAAGTCACCTAAAATGGCTACTGAACAATTTAATTCTTTGTTGATGCCTCTAATATTGTCAATGATTTTCTTTTTGTCTTCATGGCTCCCATGAGAAAAATTTAATCTAAATACGTTCACACCTGCAATGACTAAATTCTTTAATTGGTCATAGGTTTCGCAAGCTGGACCAACTGTTGCAACGATTTTAGTTTTATGGTGTTTCTGTTTGTAAGTAGATGCGCTCATTGTATTTATTGGGGTTGTTTGTATGCTTGTTTATATAGATTAACTAGCTAAGATTTTTACAATCTTTAACCACTCTTCTGAAATTTTTTGTTTTGCTTTTACAGCGTTATCTAATGGCGTGTATTTCATTTTATTGTCTTCGATACCCACCATGACATTGTGTTTGCCATTCAATAAACATTCTACTGCATGGTAGCCCATTCTGCTTGCGATCAAACGATCTAAACAGGTTGGTGCACCACCTCTTTGTATATG
>CALPJR020000137.1 GCA_943323935.2 Bifidobacterium breve | reverse complement strand
TTAGTGGATTTTGATACCGAAAAAGGGGAAATCAAACGTATTCATTTTGCAGATGGAGATAGCTTCCAAGTGGAGGCCTTGCTTTTAGCAACTGGTCATTCTGCTCGTGATATTTTTGAATTATTTCATAGAAAAGAAGTGCTAATTGAATCAAAACCTTTTGCCTTGGGTGTGCGTGTGGAACATCCTCAACAAGTGATAGATCAGATACAATACCATTGCTTAACAAGAGACCCCAACCTTCCTCCAGCGGCATATAGCTTGGTGGAGCAAGTGAACGATCGTGGTGTATTTAGTTTTTGTATGTGTCCCGGTGGTATCATTGCCCCAGCAGCCACTGCGCCTGGAGAAATTGTGGTGAATGGATGGAGTCCTAGTAAAAGAAACAATCCTTATGCCAATAGTGGCATGGTGGTTCAAATAGATTTACCAACCGCTGCGCAATTTTTAAATCAGGCCACTAAAAAGGCAGTGGATTTAAATCATCCTCTTTTATTATTAGAGTTTCAACAATATGTCGAACAGCAAGCTTTTAAAAGTGGTGGCGGATTACAAGTAGCCCCTGCTGCTAGACTTGTTGATTTTTGCACACATAAATTGTCCAACGATTTACCTGATGCAAGTTATCTTCCTGGATTACATGCCGCAGACTTAAGCGATGTGTTACCAAAATTTGTGCACGAAACTTTACAAAATGGATTCATGGCATTTGGTAAAAAAATGAAGGGCTATTATACGAATGATGCGATTGTTGTTGCCACTGAAAGCAGGACTTCTTCGCCAGTAAGGATACCTAGAGATGCAGAAAGTTGTCAGCATCCACAAATCAAAAATTTATACCCATGTGGCGAGGGCGCTGGCTATGCAGGCGGAATCGTAAGCGCCGCAATGGATGGCCAGAAACTAGCACAAAGCATTGCGGCGCAATTGAAATAAAAAAAATTTAATCTTCTGGTTTGTCTTTTTTACTAATCAACAATCCGTCTTGAATTAATTTATTTTGTTTGAAAGATGCTAATTCTTTTGCCAAGTTGCCACTTACCTCTCTTGTTAAAGTTAATTCTGGCTTGCCTGCATTTACCCATGCGGTGAACCAAAAGTCTGCGATCATATTGGCTGATGCAATTAATTGAATATTCACTGTATTGCCTAAGGCTTTTGCATAGGCTTCTGCAAATGGTTTTGTGTAAGATTTTACTTCCTTGCCATAACGCATTTGATTGCGGTACTTGGTCTCAGGGGTAAATTGCTTCGTCACTTCTGTTTCGATGGCCAACATTTGTGGCACCAATAAATGTGCTTTACGAATATCCACCCAAAGTGCTTGCGCAGGATTTTTTACATACTTTGCTTGATGTGGATTGTACAACATAAACTGATCTAAATTAATTTCTGGAATAAAAGTCTCCCACATATGGTGCAATCCTTTTTGTCCAGTTAATTGTCCATCATAGTTCATGGTAGTATGCAAAGGCACATGTAAGTCTGCCACATAATGTCCTAAGTCTGCAGCATAAAATAAAATACTGTCTTTATTTTTAGATTTAAATGCGGCAGTTAAATTATCTAATTGTACCATCGCATTGTAAGGACCCCATCCCCATTTGATTAAACTATCCTTACCATATTTTTTTACAGCAGCATCCCACTCAACTGGCATTTCATTTGCTGCATTTGGACCATAGGCTTCTAAGTCAATAAAGTGCTTGGTATCCTCTGTTTTATCTTTATTTCTTCTGATGTCTGGACGTGGTGCATTTGCCACTAAATTATCCATATCTGTGTAGAAAAAACTACGCATTGGTTCTGGTAAATTATAAACTGCAATTTGGTGGATTGTACGGTGTACTAGGAATCCCCAACTTGAAAGACCAACTAAGGCCACCAATAAAAAAACATTGAGCACCGATTTTTTTGAGCACATAATCTAAATATTTAGACAAATATAACCCAATATCCCGAGCATACATTCGCTTAAAGCCCCCATTTGCCCGTTCGTAATAAATGAGGCCTTGGAATTTCTAAAATCAATATAACTTTACATCAAATTCAATTTCATGGAGCCATTATTAAGTTTATCCCATTTGGTGAAACATTATGCCACACAAAAAGCGGTGGATGATATTAGTTTCGACATTCAAAAAGGCAGCATTTTTGGCCTACTCGGGCCCAATGGTGCAGGTAAAACAACCTTGCTTAGAATGATCACGGGCATCTTCTATCCAGATGGCGGAACCATTCAATTAGATGGAAAACATTTTGATCCATTATTGGATATCCGTGAGATTGGTTACATGCCCGAAGAGAGAGGACTTTATAAAAAGATGAAGATTGGCGAACAAGCTTTGTACTTGGCCCAACTTAGAGGTTTATCCAAAGCGGATGCCATGGAGAAAATTAAATACTGGTTCGAGAAATTTGAAATGCAAAGCTGGTGGAATAAAAAAGTGGAAGATCTAAGTAAGGGTATGAGCCAGAAATTACAATTTGTCATCACTGTTTTGCACGAACCTAAATTAATTATTTTAGACGAACCTTTTAGTGGTTTGGATCCATTGAATGCCAACTTAATTAAAGACGAGATTTATAATTTAGCAAAAAAAGGTGCGACGATTATTTTTAGTACGCATCGTATGGAACAGGTAGAAGAGATTTGCGATCATATTGTACTTGTGAACTTAGGAAAAAAGGTCTTAGACGGATCTGTGGCTGAAATTAAGCAACAATTTAAAGAATATATTTTTGCGATTGAGACTAGTCACCCAGAAATGATCAAAGACAATGCCTTATTCAGTATTATCGACAAAGCAGATAAGAATCCAAATAAAATTTTGGTCAAATTAAGTCATGCTGTTGCATCCAATGAAGTTTTAAAGTACTTAATTGAGCAACAAATTCCAATCATAAGCTACAACGAAGTGCTACCTAGCTTGAATGATATTTTCATACAATTGGTAGAAGACACGCATGCGAAGGCAAGAGCGTTTCAAAACATTTAAACATAGTACCTACTTAAAAAATATTTTATGCATAAGATTTGGATCATCATACAAAGAGAATACACCAGCAGGGTAAAAAATAAACGTTTTTTAATGGTCACTTTTTTAGTGCCCTTATTAATGGTAGGCTTGATTGTTGGGTCTGCCTATTTTTCGTTTAAAGGCACCGAAGAACGCAAAATCGCAGTAGTTGATCCAAATGGTTTTTTTAAGGATAAACTAAAAAATAGTAACCAACTTAAATTTGAATTCCCAAAAGATGTGGACACCAGCAACTATCAAGCAAGAGGATACTCTGATATTTTGCTTATGCCTTTATTTGAAGAAGATAAAAAAGCAGATTATATCCTAAGATCTAAGAAATCGATGGGCTTTAGTTTACAAGAAAGCATTAGTAGAAAAATCAATGCAGCAATTGAAGACCAAATGCTAGAAAAAGCAGGTATACAACAAAGTATTTTAGATTCAATTCATCAATCTGCTCAAATAGCTGAATTAAAAGCATATGAAGATGAAGGTAAAAGTAGTAAAGAAAGTAATGCTGCATTGGCAATGGGTATTGGATATGCAAGCGGTTTGTTAATTTATATTACCATGTTTATTTATGGTACTATGGTATTGCGTGGTGTAATGGAAGAAAAAACCAGTCGTATTGCCGAAGTGATTGTTAGCAGTGTGAAACCATTTGAACTCATGCTTGGTAAAATTATTGGTATTGGCGCGGTTGGATTGACACAGTTTTTAATGTGGATTATTGTAGTAGTGACCTTAACTGGCGTTGGCATGAGTTTATTGCCAGCAGATATGCAAACTCAACTTCAACAATTACAAGCATCTGGTGGACAGATGGGTGCGGCAGGAATGGCACAAGCAAGTGAGTCTGCAAAAAATATTTATGCATTCCAACATGTGCTATCTACCACCAATTGGCCATTGATTATTGGACT
>CALPJR020000136.1 GCA_943323935.2 Bifidobacterium breve | reverse complement strand
TTTACCAAACCCTTGGTTCCCAAGTATTTAATTCTAAACTCCTCTAAAGCGGCTGCATTGGCTGCTTCTGCGGCAGTGATCTCCTTTTTAATGTCTTCTATTTGCTTTAATAGTTGCTCCATGCTACGAAGATAAGTAATAAATAAACCTAAAAAACCTTACATTTGTTACTCGTTGAAGTAATATATACATGGAGTACAATACAGCAAGAAGCATCATGGGGATGAGAGAGTATGGCCGTCACGTTCAGAGGATGGTGGATCATCTATTAACCATTGAGGATAAAGAAAAAAGACAAGAACAAGCTAAAGTCGTAATTGAGTTGATGGGATTCCTGAATCCTCAACTAAAGAATATCGAAGACTATAGACATAAGTTATGGGATCACTTATTTTTTATGAGTGGATTCAAATTAGATGTGGAAAGTCCTTATCCTATTCCAACTAAAGAAACTTACAAGCAAAAGCCAGACCCTTTGCCTTACCCTCAACGTAAAATCAAATATGCGCACCTTGGTAAGAATTTGGAGTTGGTGATTGATAAAGCGATGGCCGAGCAAGATCCAGAAAAGAAAACTGGTTTCGCACATACCATTGCGCATTACATGAAGCTAGCTTATAGCAACTGGCATAAAGAATTAGTGCAAGATGATGCAATTCGTAGTGAATTAAATGCCATCACTGGTGGTGAATTGGAATTTAGCAACACACCTTATATCAAACATCGCAATCAAAATTTTGAGCGCGAAGATTATCGTCCAGCTGGTGGTCGTTGGCAGAACAACCGCAATAGACCAAATGCAGGTGGCGGTGGAGGAAGAAACAATAATAACCGCAATTTTAAAAAACGATTTTAATTTTTATAAAGAACTTAATAAAAAAATCCCATCCGTTTTACTTGATGGGATTTTTTTATTACTATTTATTAATTGTAGGATAGGGTAAATTCCCTTTGGCATAAAACCAAATTATTTTATTCATGGTGGACAATGAAATCTGCTAATTCTTTTATTTTATCTGTGTTAATAAAGTCCACGCCCCATTGCATAAATTGTTCCCATGCAGCTGGCTTATCTGGACTTGCCCATAGGCGAACTGGTTTGCCTAATTGGTGCACCTGATCTATAAACTGTTTAGCCTTATCAATTGATACGCTATCAAGTGGCCATATAAACTTATAGCCAATCACTTTATAGTAATCTTCACTTATTAATGCAACGCGAGCTAATTGTATTGAAGTATACTGAATAGAAAGTCTCCCATCAAACCAAATATATTTAGGATAACTTTCAAATAATGCTGGTGCAGGCATATTCCCTGAAATAACAATTTTTATGTTTTTGTTATTGGTGATGCTGGGATAGTTACCAAGCAAAACCACCAATTGATCAAGTGTTGTTTTCGAATCCGTTTTAATATCAATTAACAATTGTAATTTTCTATCTGGTTGATTATAAGCAACTAAGGGCTTAAGGTATAGATTTTCTAAAGTGTTGGATGCTTTTAAGTCTTTTGTATCATGTCCAACTAAGATTTCATTATTGACTATATGGATATCAGCTTCTATCGACCCAAAGCCTTCATTATAGGCTAAATGAAATACTTTTTGCTGTGCATAGTCATTATGTGAATGCGCGTTTTGGGCGGTATACACTTGTCCAATGACCTGATTAATAAACAGACAGAGCAAAATTGTAGTTAAATACTTTTTCATGGTTAAATGTACAAATTATAATAGGAATTGAGTTTGAAGCTTTGTTTGAAGAAGATGGAAATGATTTCGAAGACTAATTGTGTCTTTTAGATTTGATAAGTCTTTATTAAATCATAAAAAAATCCCATCCGTTTTACGAGATGGGATTTTTTATGAGCAATAGCTCTATTTTAAAAACTACTTTTTCGCGGCAGCCATTTCTGCATTTGCAAATTTCGAATCAACTATGTCTACTTGTTGAATGATTTTATCACCATCCCAACGAACCCAAACATTTACTGGCATGACATATTTTGCATTGGTGTTTTTACCAGTTGCTGTGCATTGTCCAAAATAAGCTGTCCAATTTTCACCATTGTTTAAATTATAAGTGAATTTATTTCCGTCTGAAAAATAAATATCAGTAAATAAACTATGAAGATTCCTATGATATGCTGCAAATCCTTCTGGGCCTCTAGCAACCACAGCTGTATCGCTGTGTAGACTTAAAGTAAAATTAGGTGCATAATCACTTAAATAAGACGTGTCTTGTTTTGAGAAAAGTCTGATAATGCTCAATAATTTTATAGACTTTGCATCCTTTGAGGTGAAAGTGCCAGCTAAAGAATCTTCTGCAGCTGTTGGTAAATTTTGTTGACTTGCATCTGCAGTGGTGCCAGTTTGATTACATGAAGCAAATACTGTCAATACAGCAAAGCTTAAAATAAATAATTTTTTCATACTTGTTTTTTTGATTTTTATATTTTATTAAATTACCATCTTCCTAAAAGTATCCTTGTTGTAGATGAATTGAAAGTCCTGATTTCTTTTTGTAAATTCATCATTTCTGCATAACCTTTTATACTTTGAGCATCATCTTTGAACTTAGTTGTAAAATCTTTAAAACTTCTTACAACATAGTGCGTTGTTTTTTCCTCGTTGAGCGTAGTTACGCTTCCAAGTGAAATTCTTGTGTTTACTGGTATATTTTTACTCCAAAAAGCGTCAAATCTTGATTTAAAAAGCTCTTGATCTTTTACGTTGATAAAGTAAACGTCTTGAATTGGATAAATGACACTGCTAGTATCACCAAAACTTGAAAATCTTTTTCCCTCTGCCGATCTCACTGGCTTACAATATTTTGAAAGTTCAGATTGAAACAAAGACCAAGCATCAGAGGCTTTTGAATCATAGCCTGCACCCATTGCATCTGGAGTACCTGTTACAACTAATTCATGTGTCGCAACATCTTTTGCTCTAAAATGATTTTCATATAAAGCAATAGTTACGCCCTTAATTAAGTGTTCTTTTTTGGCAAAATAATCTTTGTACAGTTGCAATACGGTTGCTTGATCTTTAGGCTCTACATTAAATGCATAAGAACTAAAAATGCCTTGTGCATTGATGCTTGAAAATGCTACAAACAAAATGATTGTTAAAAGCGATAATTTTTTCATAGGTTTTTAAATTTGAAATAAATATAAGTATCAAAATGATACCAATAAAATATATTTTATAATAAATATTAACAAAAATGAGGCCTAGACAATTGGGAATATTTAGCCGAATTGGTATATAAATGATACCTTTGCAGAACGAAAATGGAAAAAGCCGCCATCAATACAACTGAATTTAGATCTCTTTGCCCTGTAGCAACAGGATTAGATATTTTGGGAGATAAGTGGACCTTATTGATCCTTAGAGACATGATTTGGGGCCATAAAAGCCTTTTTAGTGAGTTCAAAGAGTCTCCAGAGCACATGCCAAGCAAAATGCTGTCTAATCGTTTAAAGAAATTAGAGGAGTTCGGATTTATTTCCAAAAAAGCAGGCATAACCAATAAAAAAAATGTCTACTATTTAATGGAAGACAAGGGTATAGATGCATTTCCAATTATGATCGAAATGGCAATTTTCACTTCGAAACACTTTATTGATTATTTAGGATCAACCTATACTAAAGAAGCACGTAGTGTCATGATTAAAAATAAAAAAGAATTTATCGCTGACATGGTCAAGCAGTATAAGCGTTTTAAAAAAGGTATTGTCCTTTAAAACTTGGCAGGTGTGCCAAGTAAAAAAATAATAAGCGTCGTAATTTTAAAAAAACGACGCCTATTTTTAACAATATAACTATTAAAACTTGGCAGGTGTGCCAAGTTTGGGAATACTATTTTTTATAAAAACCCTTAAGTGGTCGTTGCTTGTTGATAAGTCTTCTTTTCTCAAGTACATCATGTGTCCACTACGATAACCTTC
>CALPJR020000135.1 GCA_943323935.2 Bifidobacterium breve | reverse complement strand
ATTTTTTAGAGATTTCTTTAAAGTCATCCTCTATATCATAGGTGTTCTTTTGGTTTTGCGTTATGTCTTTAACGAAAACATTGGCAATCTTGTAACAAGCTTAAGTATCGTTGGTGCTGCAATTGCTTTGTCTACAAGAGAAAGTTTAGAAAATATCATTGCCTCCTTTATCATCTTTTTTGATAAACCCTTCACCATTGGGGATTTGGTTAAAGTGAATGGATTTACTGGTACGATCGAAAAAATTGGACTAAGAAGTACACGCATACGTACACAAGAAAAAACTTTTATTTCGGTGCCTAATAAACAAATGGTAGATTCCATTGTAGACAATATATCACTTAGGTCTGAGCGTAAGATCGAAATGGATTTACAATTAAGTGTAACTACATCTGCACAAGCATTGGCTGATTTTGCAAACCATCTGCGCAATTTTTTAAAGTCCGAAAATGATTTGAATAGCTATCAAGTCTTTGTATCAGAATCTGGGAAACAACACCATGCATTGCATGTAGAATGTTTAGTGAATATGCAAATGGATATCGATGCTTTTCAAATGCTTAGAGAGCGTATTAACCTTGCTGCTATTGAGTATGCGAATGCACATCAAATTCAATTTTCAGAAAAAGGATAGGTTAAAAGTAGGGCAGTCAATTAAAGACTTGCCTTTAAAGAAATCAAAAAGTTTTTAATCTCTTTTAGATTGGTCATTAAGGATAAATCTTTGTTGGCTTTTTCTTTATTGTTTTTCAAATAAGTTTTTGCCCCATCAATGGAATATTTTTTTTCTCTTAATAAGTAATAGATCTGTTTTAAAAATTCAATATCCTGTGCACGAAATAAACGATCCCCTTTTCTTGTTTTCCGTGGTTGTAATTGTTTGAATTCTTTTTCCCAATAACGAATCAATGAAGTATTTACATTAAACCATCCTGCTACTTCTCCAATTGGGTAATATAATTTTTTAGCTAAGGTGCTGGCATCGGGCACATTGATTTTATCAATTTCTTGATCCATATCTGCAAATGCCATCCTACCTCTTTTGTGTAAAATATTTCTGTTCACATAAGCCATTGGCGTTCTTGACACAGAAGGCAAAGCAGCATCAGACTCATTCACTGTTGTTTCAAGTAGGACTGATTCAGTTTGGTAAACAGGCTTACGGTATTGAGGCAATGATTTTTTTTGCTTGATACTTTTAGCTTGTTTAGGCGCAGCAATATGCACAGGAGTTGTTCCCTCCATGCCAAATAGATCCAATTGCTTTAGCGGTTCTGCCATAAGCCAAAGGTAGGATACTAATAAGTCCAACTAACCCCTACAAATGATTGGTGGATAAATTGTTAAGTATGTATTATTTTTGCCTATGCGCATTTTTATTCAGCTTGATGATGTTTATGTTTCCAACCTTCCAATTTTGGAGCCAATTTTATTAGATCTTTTGGGTATGTCTGTTACTGAACATAGCATCTATCTTGTTTCTACTTTACCAAAACCTACTGAAACCAAGGCGATTGAATGGGTGCATCCTGATGCCACAAAGCAGTTGATTGCAGCAAGCAGTTCAAATGCATTGATACATTTTAGTCCTGTAGCTTTATGGGCAAAACAACTTCCTTCCTATTTCTTTCCATTGACTTTACCACATCTTTCTGGTAATTTAAGTTGGCTTAAATTGCTGCGTGAAAAAAAACGGTTTAATAAAACAATGCAAGGTGCAAAACAAGTGTTGGCTTTGGATGAATGGCATGCACAAAATAGACCAGGTGTAGAAAGACTGTATCTTGAAAAAGCACCCTTGCCTAGTTTTGAGTGGTCGCAATTGGCTCCAGTCAGAAGCGCATTGACGGATGGAAATCAATACCTGCTTGCATTTGTTGATACCCAAGATATCTTACCCATTGTGAAAGCCTTTTCTGTTTTTAAAAAATGGCAGCTCAGTACCATGTCCCTTGTTTTTGTGTTAGATACAGATGCCGAAAAAGACAAAGCGGCCAATATTTTGTTGGGCTATAAATATAGAGACGCGGTGGAATTGGTTTCTATTGCAAACTTTACATTAGAATGGATTGCTGGAGCATACCTTACTATATTTAGTGCAATGAATAGCCATCGCTTTCAATTCTTGACCTATAGCATGCGCTATCAGATTCCATTTTTAATGCATCAAGAAAATCCAGACCATCATTTTATTTGTACTAAAATGGCCGAGGCGGGTGAGTATTTTGATTTTAAACAACCCGATATTTTAGCGAATCATTTTAAATTGTACTATAAGGACGAAATGTACCGTGCGGCTAAGGGGATTGAAATTCAAAAGGCCATTCAATCTGAAATAAGCCAATTTGAACAAAAAGCAACCATAGTGTGGCCAAGGGACTTGGTATAGGCTGGTCTTATTCGCCAATATTATTGTATTTTTGTGGCACAATTTTAAGCTATGCACGAATCAACTATTCAGGTAAAAATTCAATTAGACGAACAAAAAATACCCCAATCCATCGACTGGTCAGCAACCGATAGCACTGCTCAAGAAGCACAGGCTGCAAGGGCAATGATGTTGACATTCTGGGATCCTACAGACAAAACTGCTTTACGTATAGATTTATGGACCAAGGACATGATGGTAGACGAGATGGCAGACTTTTTTTATCAAAATCTGATGGGGATGGGCGATTCCTACTTAAGAGCGACTCAAGACAAAGCACTTGCAGATTCATTTAAAACTTTTGCAAAAACATTTTACAATCAATTTAGAGCAAGTCAATTAGAACAGGGTGCAAAATAATTTCTACAAAAAAAATTAAATTAGAATCTTATGAGTTTAGAACTAGAAGTGATGTCTTTAATGAAAGACGCAATGAAAAATAAAGATGAAGCATTGTTAAGAGGGTTGCGTGCTATCAAAGCAGAAATCATTAAAGCAAAAACTGAACCAGGAGCCAATGGTGCTATTTCAGAAGATACCGAAATGAAACTTTTACAAAAATTAGTGAAGCAGCGCAAGGACTCATTGACCATATTTCAAGAACAAAACCGTGCTGATTTAGCAGAAAAAGAGTCAGAAGAAATTGCAGTGATCGAAAAATTTCTGCCAGTTCAAATGACAGAGGACGAAGTGAAAGTAGCTGTAGACGCTATTGTAAAGGAATTAGGCGCTGCTGGTCCTCAAGATTTAGGAAAAGTAATGGGTGTGGCATCAAAACAATTAGCGGGCAAGGCAGACGGTAAAATGATTGCTGCAGTTGCTAAAAATGCATTGACAAACTAATGAATTGGTTAGATTTATTAGCAGGTACAATCCTGATTTTAGCCTTATTACAAGGATATCGAAATGGTTTGATAAAAGCCATTATTTCGTTTTTCTCCTTGATGATTGGGGTGGTGCTTGCTTTCCAGTTTGCAGGTTTTATAGCTAGTCAATTAAAAATTTACACCAAGCTCACTTCTTATTGGCTTCCATTTATATCCTTCTTAATTGTTTTATTAGGGGTCATGCTTATCTTAAGATGGATGACTGGCCTCTTACAACAAACCGCTGACTGGTTGATGCTTGGTTGGTTAAATAAGCTACTAGGCATGGTCCTTTATAGCTTAATTTATGGTACTATTTTAAGCGCATTCATCTATTTTATGACTTTATTAGGGGTCGTTGAAAAATCTACCATGGATGCATCTATGAGTTACAGCTATTTAGCTAAATGGTGGCCCTATTTTATGGCTAAATTGAGTGAATGGCTGCCTTTTATCAAGCAAACATTGGCTCAATTTTCCAATCAATTGCAAGAAAAGGTATAATAAGCTTATTTAATCTGAAATAAGTATCTTTATAGCAACGACTTAATCGTTAAAATTTTATGGAATACGAAATAAAAAAAGAAGGCAAATTTGATTATGTGGAGGTTGGAGAAGGGGAACCTTTGATGCTTTTACATGGTTTATTTGGTGCAT
>CALPJR020000134.1 GCA_943323935.2 Bifidobacterium breve | reverse complement strand
TGTTTCGGCAAGTTCGCTACCTTTTACTTTTTGAACAGAGTAACCTAATTCTTTAGGATTACGCTTGATGTCCATTGCAGTAACTACCACTTCGTCTAAAGTATTGTCTTTTGGAGCAAGACGTACTTCGATTGAAGAAGCGTTGCCTACTCTCACATCTTTGGACTCGAATCCAACCAATGAAAAAGTTAATACTTGATTGTTTGCTACAGAAATAGAAAAAGCACCTGCATTATCGGTACTTGTTGCTACTCTTGTTCCTTTAACTAGAACGGAAACATTGGACAAAGGTGATTTGTCGCTGCCGACAACCCTACCAGTTACCAATTTTTGTTGTGCATTTGCTATTGAGATACTTGCAAAAAGTACCAATAACAAACTCCATAAACCTTTGGTTTGCATAAATTTAAATCTTTGGTGAATAATTAACTCAGGTATGACCCTTTTGTTAACGTTAAGTTAAGGAATATTAGTGTCCAATTAGAAAAATTTATATGAATTATATTTTAATCTTAATTCGTTTTTAACCAAGGGGTTGGGTTTGAAAAGGATTATTTATAATGTAATTGTTGCGCCTCGATCAAAACCCACACCTTCTTTAAATTTTACATACCCCAATTGGTTGGTGTAAAGCCTTGTTTTCCCTATCAAAAAGGGGGGAATATTGACATGATGATGTCCATAAATCCAGGCGTTTGGGGCTGTTTTTAGTATAAAATCGTCCAAATTTGATGCAAAACAGGCATTTATTGGGTCATTTTGGTGTTTTTTGGGATAATTCATAAAACTGGGTAAATGGTGCGAAATGACCATTTTTCGAGGGCAGTTTGACGCGAGGGCAATCCCTAAAAAATCCAGGGCATTTGCATGTAGCTGATTGTATATGGGAGGGGTCATTCTGCTACCATTCCACTGAATCTGGCTAAAATCTTGCACCCTCTTATCTACTATTTCAGTTATTTGAGGGGAGATATGCGACCATAAAGTCGAAAAAATGAGTTCAATTGGACCTTCAGGGTCGGGTATTTCCTTAGTGATGTTATTGAGCAGTAGGATATTAGGTCTAATTGATTCCTCAAAATTGAATGGCATGGTGGCTAAATCTGATCCATAATATTCATGGTTACCCGGTAGCCAATAAGTCATTTTAAAATGGTCAGAAAGAAAATTCAAAAAATCTTGATGTTCATCCAGATCAGAAATTGGTAGGATATCACCAGCCAAGATTAAAATATCAGCAGCTGGTGAAAGTGGTTTTTTAAGAATTGCCTTTTTATTTTGAGCAAACTCTAAATGCAAATCGGATGCAAATTGAAAATTCATAAGGCTAAAACTAAACAAAGTAATTATCTTGCCACCACAAAATATACAATATGAAAGAACAAAATTTTAACAATCACGCGCAAATGGTTCCTGGATTTCACTATCTAACTTTTGGCGGAATCATTGCTTTATTAGGTGGATCGATTAACTATTTATTAAAATCAAGTGCAGAAAATAAATATTTAGCGGCTTTATTGGTCTTAGCGTCAATCGTTTTTGTTTTGGTGGCATGGTTTACAAGAACATTTGCTTTAAAGGCACAGGATAGAGCCATCCGTGCAGAAGAAAATTTACGCCATTATGTATTAACCGGGAAATTGCTTCCATCAAGTTTAAGGGTAGGCCAGATTGTTGCCTTGAGATTTGCGCCAGATGCTGAATTTCCTGCGCTTGCAGAAAAAGCTGCAGCAAATAATTTATCGGGAAAAGAGATCAAGCAATCTATTCAAAACTGGAAAGCAGATTTTTACCGCGTATAATTTACGGCATCCATAAAAGATATTTAGACCCATTGTGCAATGGGTCTTTTTTTTTGCTTAAATTTAGAAATCTAAAACCACTTTATGATGAAAAAAATAATTGCTTTACTAAGCTTAATCGTATGCGCCGAGATGGGCATTGCGCAGGATCTAAACAAAGACCTATCTCCACTAAAATGGAGAAGCATTGGTCCCTTTAGAGGAGGCAGGTCCAATATGGCATCTGGCGTTTTGAACAATAGAGACGTGTATTATATGGGCACCACTGGTGGTGGTTTATGGAAAACAGAAAACAGCGGAATCAGTTGGAATAATGTTTCTGATGGATTTTTTAAAACTGGTTCTGTAGGCGCTGTTGCTGTTGCAGAAAGTGATGCCAATATTGTTTATGTGGGCATGGGTGAACACGCAATTAGAGGCGTAATGACACATCATGGTGATGGTGTTTATAAAAGTACAGACGCAGGAAAGACATGGAAAAAAATGGGACTAGATGCGACACAACATATTTCAAGAATTGCGATTGATCCAAAGAATCCAAACATTGTTTTTATTGCAGCGCAAGGTGCTTTATATAGCAAATCTACCGAACGTGGTATTTACAAATCTGTTGATGGTGGTGCTACTTGGAAAAAGGTATTGTATGTTGATGATAAAACAGGTTGTGCAGAATTATCCATGGACATGCACAATCCATCTATTTTATATGCTGCAATGTGGGAGCACGGTCGTTTACCATGGCAGGTAATCAGTGGTGGTCCAGGCAGTGGATTATACAAGTCTACCGACGGTGGTAACAACTGGGTGAAAATGGAAAATGGCTTACCAAAAGAAATGGGTAAAATGTCTATCGCTGTATCCAGAGCAAATCCAGAAAAAGTTTTTGCATTAATAGAAAGTGATTTTAGTAAAGACGCAGGCGGTTTATATGTGTCTGATGATGCAGGTGCAAATTGGTCTCAAATCAATAAAAGCCATCGCTTGATTCAACGCGCATGGTATTATATCGAACTGTTTCCAGATCCTACCAACGAAAATAATGTTTATGTGATGAGTGCCCCTTCTTTAAAATCAATTGATGGTGGTAAAACTTTTACAGACTTTGCGCGCACGCATGGTGATTACCATGATTTATGGATTCATCCTAGTAATGGAAAAAATATGGTCATTGCAGATGATGGAGGTGCTGCTGTAACGCATGATGGAGGCAAGTCTTGGAGCAGTCAAAATAATATGCCAACTGCACAATTTTATAGAATCAATGTAGACAACGAAGTGCCTTATAATATTTATGCTGGTCAACAAGATAATAGTTCAGTTAAAATTGCAAGTCGTGCAATTGGTGCTGGCGGCATAGATGAAAGATATTGGTCTGCATCTGCAGGTGGCGAAAGTGCCTTCTTAGCATTTGATCCAAATAATCCAAGATATGTTTTAGGTGGCTCTTATCAAGGCACGATCGAAGTATTAGATACTAAAACAAAAGGCAGTACCAATATCATGGCTGCACCAATTCAGTATTTAGGAAGAGATGCGAAAGATATTAAGTATCGTTATAACTGGAATGCGCCAATCATTTGGAGCAAGCATGAACCAAATACCTATTATCATGGGTCACAATATTTATTGAAAACTTCCGACATGGGAAAAACATGGAAAGAAGTTTCTCCCGATTTAACACGCAACGAAAAATCTAAGCAAGGAACGCCTGGTATTCCATTTACAAACGAAGCCGTGGGTGCCGAAAATTATGGTACACTTGCATATGTGATGGAGTCTGTGCACGAAAAAGGTGTGATCTATACAGGAAGTGATGATGGTTTTGTTTACTTAACAAAAGACGGTGGTGCTACTTGGAAAAATATTACACCAGCAGGTTTAGCAGAATGTTTAATCAATGCGATTGAAGTATCTCCACATGATAAAGCAACAGTATACATTGCAACGACAAGGTACAAGTTCAATGACCATACA
Organism: Bifidobacterium breve; assembly: GCA_943323935.2. The sequence continues at coordinate 212 of CALPJR020000134.1, read as the reverse complement.
CCTGGTTTATATAAATCAACTGACTATGGAACTACATGGACTAAAATAAATACAGGCATTGCAAACAATGCATTTACAAGAGTCGTTCGCGAGGACAATGTCGTAAAAGATTTATTGTATGCAGGTACAGAATTAGGCGTGTATATGTCTAACAATGGTGGTAAAAATTGGAATCCATTCCAATTAAATTTACCTATTACGCCTATTACAGA
>CALPJR020000133.1 GCA_943323935.2 Bifidobacterium breve | reverse complement strand
CGCTTCTTCCCTATTATCATATGTTAGAATAGGCAGGATGGGGCCAAAAATTTCATCCTGCATAATTTTAGCATCTGCATGCACGCCTGTTAAAATAGTGGGCTCAATAAATAATTTTTCTCTATTGGTTTTTCCTCCATAAACAATTTCTCCATCCCCTAAATAAGAAGTCAGACGTAACCATTGTTTATCATTAATTATTTTACCATAATGCTCCGAGTTTTCTGCATCTGCACCATAGAATGCTTGAAGTGCAATGATTAATTCTTTAATGAGCTCGTCTTTTAATACATGGGGCACTAAAATGTAATCAGGTGCAATACACATTTGACCACAATTAGAAAATTTAGGATTGGCTAAACGACGGGCTGCCACTCTCAAATTGGCATCTGAACAAATCACCGCAGGGCTCTTGCCTCCTAACTCCAAAGTCACTGGTACCAATTGTTCGGCCGCTAACTTATAAATGATTTTTCCAACCATGGTACTACCCGTATAAAAAATATGGTCGAACCTGTTTTCGGTTAGCAATGGTGGAAGCACCGCAGCGCCTTCCCCTTCTAAATACAACATATAATTATTGGGAAATAAATCAGCAATCATCTTGCCCATCACCGCCGCAGTTGCTGGCGCAAACTCACTTGGTTTTAAAACCGCACAATTGCCGCCTGCAATCGCACCAATCAATGGCGTGAATAATAATTGAAAAGGATAATTCCAAGGAGCAATAATACAAACCACGCCCAAGGGTTCTTGTATGGTATAGCTTGTCGAAGGCATATTGACCAAATTGGTAGGAACCGGATTAGGTTCCATCCACTCCTTTAAATGCTTAATGGTATAGTTTAATTCACTTAAGAAGAACCCTATTTCTGTTGCCCAAGCATCTTCGTCTGTTTTTTTTAAATCGGCATAAAGTGCTTTATACAATGCTTGCTCATTATCAAGCACCGCTTGTTTAAGTCTTTTAAGTTGCAAAAGCCTAAATGCAAATGGCTGGGTTTCACCTGACTGAAAATACTGTCTTAATGCGTCTAACTGTGTATTCATAGCTTTAAAAATGTATAGCAATTTAAACTTAAATCCCCAAACCCATACTAATTTTTGCGTTCATAAAAATAATTTCAACATATGGGCAATTTTTAATAATTTAACCTACTTAAAAAACCGAAGGAGTACCCCTCCTATTTAAACGATTGCTATGAAAAAAACCGTAAAATCAAGAAGAGATTTTGTCAAAAATGCCGCATTGGCTTTAGGCGGATTTTACATTGTCCCTAGACATGTATTGGGTGGTCCAGGATTTACCGCTCCAAGTGATAAATTACAAATTGCCGGAATTGGTGCTGGAGGTAAAGGAGAGAGTGACTTGTGGGCATTCTATCAAAGCGGAAAAGCAGATATCGCATTCTTATGTGATGTAGATGATCGTCAAGCTGTAAAGAGTCGTCAAAGATTTCCGAAAGCCAAATATTATAAGGATTACAGAGAAATGTTAGAAAAAGAACACAAGTTGATTGAAGCTGTTTCTGTTTCTACACCAGACCATATGCACGGTGTACAAGGCATGGCAGCAATGCAATTAAATAAACATGTTTATGTACAAAAGCCAATGGCACATGATATCTATGAAGCTAGAATCATGACAGAAGCTGCACATAAATATAATGTAGTTACTCAGATGGGTAACCAAGGTGCATCAGGAGACGGGGTACGTGTATTACAAGATTGGTACAATGCTGGATTGATTGGGGATGTGCATACTATTTATTGTTATACAGACCGTCCAGTATGGCCTCAAGGCGTAATTCGTCCAACCACTGCTTCCGCTATTCCAGCAGGTTTAGATTATGATTTATGGTTGGGTACCGCTCCTCAAAAAGATTATTTTGATGGCGTATTACCATTCAATTGGAGAGGATGGTGGGATTACGGAACCGGTGCATTAGGTGATATGGCTTGTCATATTATGGCACCAGGTTTTGCAGTGTTAGGATTAGGTTATCCGGTGTCTGCAGAATGTAGTGTGGCAACAAGGTATACTGCACCATGGCAAAGAGTGTATTCACCAGACAGTCCGCCAGCAGCATCGCATATTATTTTAACTTTCAAAGGACAGAACGGAAAACCAGATGTAAAATTACATTGGATGGATGGAGGAATTCAACCAGAAAGACCAGCAGAATTAGGACCAAACGAAATCATGGGTGATGGCGGAAACGGTATCATTTTTGAAGGAACAAAAGGTAAAATGATGGCAGGTACCTACGGTGCAAACCCTCAATTATTGCCAACTAATTTAACAGCAACTACAAAAGTGCCGCAAAGCATTGAAAGAGTTAAAGATGGCGACAATGGACACTATGCAGCATGGGTGGAAGCATGTATCGCTGGACCAGGAAGCAAAGAAGCAAAAGTATTGAGTTCAAATTTTGATATCGCAGGACCATTGACTGAATCTGTCTTGATGGGTAATTTAGCCATCCGTTCTTATGATGTTAAAGCCAATGATGCAAAAGGATTGACGAGCTATCCTGGAAGAAATATTCAATTAATGTGGGATGGACCAAATATGAAGATCACCAATTTCGACTTAGCGAATCAGTTTGTAAAACGAACTTATCGTGATGGTTGGAATTTAGGTGTATAAAAACAAATTATGGAATCTTTAAAAGATCAATTTTTATTAAGACCCGATATTCATTTTTTGAATTTCGGGTCTTTTGGTGCTACGCCAAAACCAATCTTCCAAAAATACCAAGACTGGCAAAGGGTCTTAGAAGCCGAGCCTGTGCAGTTTATTGCATTTGATGGGTACCAATACCTAGCAGATTCAAGAGCAGCTTTGGCAAAATTTTTAAACTGTGCAGACAAAGATGATTTGGTATATGTCACCAATCCAAGTTTTGCAGTCAATATGATTGCAAAAAGTTTTCCGTTACAAGAGGGAGATGAAATTTTAGCGACAGATATTGAATATGGGGCTTGTGATAGAACCTGGGAATATTATTGCGGCAAAAAAGGCGCAAAGTATAGAAGACAAAAAATCAATCTTCCGATTGTCAACAAGGAACAATTCATCGAAGATTTTTTTAAAGGATGTAATGAAAAGACCAAGGCGATTTTTATTTCACATATCACCAGTGCGACTGGTTTAATTTTACCAGCAGCAGAAATTTGTGCGATTGCAAAAGAAAAAGGACTCATCACCATTGTAGATGGCGCACACGTGCCTGCACATATTCCATTGGACTTAAGTAAAATTCAAGCAGATTTTTACACTGGCGCCTGTCATAAATGGATGATGGCACCAAAAGGATGTTCCTTTTTATACGCTGCAAAATCTGTACAACCCATATGCGATCCAATGATTGTAAGTTGGGGTTATCAAGCTGCCAAGCCATCGCATTCTGCTTTTTTAGACTACCACCAAATGATTGGCACCAGGGACTTTTCGGCCTTCTTAACGGTAGCTACTTGTATTGAATTCATGGAGCAACACAACTGGAAAGCAGTTGGACAAAAATGTCATCAAATGGTCTTAGATCATGCACCAAGATTTTTTACCTTATTCAATAGCAAACCAATTTGTCCACTCAATAAAGAATGGATTGGACAAATGATTAGCATCCCCATTCAAACGCCTGATCCAGAAAAATTACAAAGGACATTATTCTTAGACTATAAAATAGAAGTACCCATCATGCGACAAGGTAACGATGTGTACCTAAGGTATTCGATTAACGCTTTTAATACGGTGGATGATTTAGATGCATTGTACAATGCAATAGTAGCGATACAAAAGGAAGGCATTCTTTTGAAGTAGCATAGCGCAACCTAAATATTACAAGCAATAAAAAGGGACACGATAACGTGTCCCTTTTTTTATTCAATGATTGGCACAATTACCAATTCAATGTTTTCATATACGCTGCATTATCCTTAGCCGAATCCAACTCATTGGTTCCGGTATACGCTTCTTGTTCTACAATCATAT
>CALPJR020000132.1 GCA_943323935.2 Bifidobacterium breve | reverse complement strand
GGATGTGCTCCCATCCAATATTCTGCAAATGGCTTGCCAATCTTATTGTCTACATGCATCAGTTGAGGAATGAATGCGCTTCCACCCCACTCGTAATGCCTATGAATTCCTTGTAATTTATACGCTGTGTTCATGTATTCATTTTAACTATTTTACTGTTTACTCAAATAAATCAAATTAAACCCATTTATAATGACTCAACATAAAAAAGATACTGGGTTTTTAGGCGAAAATAAAGCCACAACATACCTTATCAACATGGGTTATACCATCCTTTTTAGAAATTGGCGCTATAAGCATTTAGAAATTGACATCATTGCAAGCAAAGGAAACTGCTTACATATCATAGAAGTGAAGACCAGGAGGTCGACTACTTATGGTTTTCCAGAACAGCATATCGATGCGATAAAAATGCAACATCTAAAAAATGCAGCTGCCTTATTCCAATACCATCACCCTAGTTGGAAAATGCTTCAATTTGATGTGATTGCGATACAATTATTCGCTGAGGATAAATGGGATCTATTTTTTATCGAAGATGTCTATTTTTAACTATTTGCAAATCACTACATAGAAGCCTTCATTTTTTCTACTAATTTATAAGTCGCTGGACAATATGCCACATTCTGTTTGTGCACATGAATGTATTCTACAAATTTCTTTTTTGTTAAATGTGGAAACCCTGCGCAGTCGGCTGGTCTTACCTCATAGATAGAACACATATTTGAACTTAAATTCAAAAACTGACAAGGCTTTGAAACATTCACCCAATCCTTGTCTTTTTTATCGTACTCCAACCAAGTGGCTTTGAACTCAGAAGGCTTAATCTCAAAATGTGCAGCAATTCTTTTGATGTCAGTAGTTGTAAAAGTTGGGCTCATCGATTTACAACAATTCGCACAAGACAAGCAATCTACTTCGGCCCAAACTTCTGTACTTAAATTTGCAGTAATTTGATCAAGATTTTTAGGATTTTTCTTTTCTATCTTTGTTAAGAAGGATCTGAATTGTTTTGCATTAAGTTTAACTTTCTGCTTAAATGACCTTAAATTTACTTGCATAGGGTTTTGAATCAGACACGAAATAAACCCTTTATCAATGAAATATCAAATCTTTTCCTAAACTAGTTTTGAGCAAATGCAATGGGATATCTATAAAAAAGGGTTTAAAGCTTTCTTGCAATTAGAGAAATCATTGAGCGTGCATTCTGTAGATGCTTACTTAAGAGATATGGATAAATTAGCATCCTATTTAGACCCAATTAAAACAATCCATACCCCTGCAGATATTGAAATGACGCACTTACAAGGTTTCATTCAAAGTATCGGTGAAATAGGCATGGCGCCTACATCTCAGGCTAGAATTATATCCGGTATAAAATCTTTTTTTAAATATTGTTTAATAGAACAGATTTGTCATATCAACCCCACTACTTTACTACCTAGTCCTAAAACAAGTCGAAAACTACCGGACGTTTTGAGTTTTGAAGAAATTGAACAAATGATTGGTGAGATTGACCTCAGTAAACCAGAGGGCGGAAGAAACAAAGCCATCTTAGAAGTGATGTATAGTTCTGGGCTAAGGGTGACAGAAGCCATACAGCTTAAAATATCTTGTTTATATCTAGATGTTGGATTTATAAGGGTGATTGGCAAGGGCGATAAAGAAAGATTGGTGCCTATAGGTTCTGATGCGATAAAGTACATTAAATTATACAAAGACACCATTAGGGTGCATCAAACTCCAGCTAAAAACTGCGAGGATATTTTATTTCTTAACAACCGTGGTAAAGGGCTAAGCAGGGTCATGATTTTTTATATCATCAAAGACCTCATCCTCAAAACAGGTATCAAAAAAACCATCTCCCCCCATAGCCTTCGCCATAGCTTTGCGACACATTTAGTGGAAGGTGGGGCCGATCTGAGGGCTGTTCAGGAGATGCTTGGCCATGAAAGTATCACCACCACCGAGATTTATACCCATATCAATAGAGATTTCCTGAGGGATACCTTGGATCGTTTTCACCCAGCCTTTCAAAAAAAATAACATGATAAACGCCTAAAATAAATTAGGTTTGTTATTCAAAATTAAGAAATATGAAAAAAATACTTTTTGTAATTGGAAGTTTTTTGAGTTTAACGGCTATGGCACAAGTGAAGATGCCAGCTCCTAGTCCTGCTCAAACTTTAATCCAAGAATTTGGATTAGGTAAAATTGAAATTGTTTACTCAAGACCTAGCTTAAAAGGTCGTGCTGTTTTTGGTGCAGGTAGTTTGTTAGCGCCTATCGGTGATGTTTGGAGAACAGGTGCAAATGGTGCCACTAAATTAACTTTCTCTGATCCAGTAACAATTGGTGGTAAAACCATCCCTGCAGGATCTTATGGTTTATTCACTATTCCAGGAGCATCTGAGTGGACTATTATTATTAATACCAATTCTAAAGGCTGGGGAAGTTTTGACTATAAAGAAGCAGAAGATGTTGTGCGTTTTAAAATCAATCCAGAAACTACTGGAAGTACTACCGAAACTTTCTCAATTGGCATTGACGCCATCACTGCTCAAACAGCAACTATCTATTTGAAATGGGGCAAGACAAAAGTGAATATTCCTATTAGCACAGATATTAGACCTGCAGTTCGTGCACAAATTGAAGCTGCATCAGCTGCTGCAACTGTGAATCCTAATATGTATCAATCTGCTGCAACATTTTATCTAGAATTAGACAACGATTATAATAAAGCATTGGTATTTGCGGATAAAGCAATTGCTGCAAATGCAAAAGCTTATTGGTTGCATTTATTAAAAGCAAGAATTCAAGTTGCATTGAAAGATAAAAAAGGTGCAAAAGCAAGTGCTGAAACTTGTAAGCAAATGGCGACTGAAGCAAAAAATATGGACTATGTAAGATCTGCTGACGAGATCTTGAAGTCATTGTAAAATAGATTAGCTCACTGCGTTCGCTGATCAAGAAGATTGTTTACCCAAAACTTTTCAAGGAAATGCATTGCATTTCCTTGTCTTTTTTACTACTCCCCAGCTTTCAAAAACAAGTTTTTGACGCTTTTTCGCAATAAAAAAGCCTGTCAGTGCCTGACAAGCTTTGTGCGGAAGAGGAGATTCGAACTCCCACGCCCGGGTATGGGCGCTACCACCTCAAGGTAGTGCGTCTACCAATTTCGCCACCTCCGCTTGAACTGCAAAATTACATAAATATAGTGAGGCTGTTATATTTTTTTGCATCTTTGTACCATGTCAAACTACAACGTAATCTGCCCAAAATGTCAACACAGCTTTGAACCAACCGACGCGATCCGCGACGAGATTGAAAAAGAATTGCGTGGCAAGATGACTGATTGGCAAAAAAAGAAAGAAGAAGAAACCAATCAATTATTGGCAGAACAAAAAACAAAAATTCAGAACGAACTAACAGAACAATTAAAAAAGAATATTGCTGGCGAGTATGAACATAAGCTTAAGTTGATGCAAGACAACGAAGCCAATATGAGCAAGCAGGTAAATGAGTTCAGACAAAAAGAATTAGAATTCTTAAAACAAGTGCAAGCCATTCAAGCCAAGGAAGCTGAATTAGAATTAGAATTACAAAGAAAATTAAACACCGAAAGAGAAAGTTTAAAAGCACAAATACAAAAAGAAGAAGCAGAACGCTTGTCTATTAAAGACCAAGAGCATGTGCTAAAAGTAAAAGAATTAGAAAAGCAATTAGAAGACCAACGCAAACTAGCCGAAGAAATGCGTCGCAAAGCAGAACAAGGTAGTATGCAAATGCAAGGCGAGGTTCAAGAATTATTATTAGAAGAATTACTTAAGACAAGCTTCCCTTTTGACCAGATTTCTGAAGTAGGCAAAGGTGTTCGCGGAGCAGACTGTATTCAACTGGTGCGCAATAGCCTTGGTCAAGAAGCTGGTAAAATTATTTATGAAAGTAAAAGAACCAAAGACTTTAACCAAGAATGGATTGATAAATTAAAGGCTGAT